>NZ_PIRZ01000001.1:0-300000 GCF_003048575.1 Campylobacter concisus
GGATTTTTTGTCTTAGCTGAATTCTTGCATTACAACTGAGAGTGAGAGCCTTTTAAGAGCCTATTTTAGGGGCTTTCAAAAAATGTGCGCTAAATTTTTTCACTCTCATTTTCTTTACCCCCTCACAAATTCTTAGATTTTTGATTATTTATTTTAAAAATTTATTTATGAAATTTACCGCATTTATATTACTACTTCTAACAAGTATATTCTTAATAGCTTGCTCAGCTAATCAAGCAAACAAAAAGATAAGTAACTCTGAATTAGAAAACTTAGCTAAACAATATGGTGGAGTATATATATTTGATGAGAAATTTGAGAAAGAGGTAGAAATTAAAGAAAAGATAAGAAGGGAAGCAGAACTAAAAATAATAAATGCTTCTACGACCGATGCTGAAATGAGAAAGAATTTAAAAGGCTTTGACGAGAAATATCCTCAAACCCTCTCAAATGGTAAAAAATACTACACTCGTTGGATAGATTATGAAAACCAAACTGGCAAAGAAGCCAAAGTACCAGAAGTTTATATAAATAAGATAAAAGAATTTATCGGAGATGATTTTAGCAAACAAAGACCAGAATTGCTAATGCTTTATCTATATGAAGACAAAGATATGGCTATACCTGTAACTGTAAGAGTATCTTATACATATGTAAAGACCAGCTATGGCTTATATGGTAACGAAGGAAGGGGTTTTAAATTAAGTAAACAAAATTTTGTAACAAGAACTAGTAAAGATAGATTCATTCTAACAAACAACAAATTCATAAAAGCAAACAAGGACAAGTAAGTGCAAACAAAAAAATCAAATAAAGAGCTAATAAATTGCTTTAAAGACTATATTGATATATCTGATGCAAGTTATGCAATGCTTCATAATGTATTTGAGAATGAAAGAAATGGACTTGATGAGCTTTATGATAAATGAAGTAAGCTATAAAAATACTTGAAATAAACTTTTATCTGCATAATAAATTTTAATAAACCCCAAACAGCACATAATAAATTAATAATATTATAAATACAATAACAATAAAATATCCAAACTAAAATTTCAAACATAAAAGGATAATCAATGAAATTTCTAGCTATAACACTCTTACTTCTAACAAGTATATTTTTAATAGCTTGCTCAGCTAATCAAGCAAATAAAAAGATAAGTAACTCTGAACTAGAAAACTTGGCTAAACAATATGGTGGAGTATATATATTTGATGAGAAATTTGAGAAAGAGATAGAAATTAAAGAAAAGTTAAGAAGAGAAGCAGAACTAAAAATAATAAATGCTTCTACGACCGATGCTGAAATGAGAAAGAATTTAAAAGGCTTTGATGAGAAATATCCTCAAACCCTCTCAAATGGTAAAAAATATTATACTAGTTGGCTAGATTATGAAAGAGATACTGGTAAAAAAGCAGAAATTCCTGAAAAGTATATAAATAAAATAAAAGAGCTTATGGGTAGTGATAATTATAAGAAGTCACCAAATAGACCAATATTAGTGGGCTTCTATGAAGATAATAATCAAATAGTGCCTATTGAATTATCAATGTCTTATACATACTATAAAACCAAATATGGCTTATTTGGAGATGAAGGAATGGGAATTAGATTTAAAGATGAAGAGAGAATTTTTATACCAGGTGGAAACAAATTCATTCTAATAAACAATAAATTTATAAAAGCAAACAAGGACAAGTAAGTGCAAACAAAAAAATCAAATAAAGAGCTAATAAATTGCTTTAAAGACTATATTGATATAGCTGATGCAAGTTATGCAATGCTCCATAATGTATTTGAGAATGAAAGAAATGGACTTGATGAGCTTTATGATAAATTTGGTAAAGATAATGTCCCTGAAAATATTGTAAATTCTTATAGAGAAGATGAAAAGAAAAAGCCTATTTGGAGATATTCTGACAATATACATTTAGGAGATAAGATAACAGAAAGCAATCAAACCAAACAATCAAGGCTAAATAATTGTAAACTAGGTGACCCTACTGCTTATGCCCTTTGTATAGAAGCTAGATTTATGGCAGATAAATTTGTAAAAGATCCCAATAGCGAAGAAAATGAAAAACCAAAAAAATTAGAAAATAATGTTAAAAGATTTATTACAACTCCAGCTGATAAAAATGGTAATAAAGCTAATCCTAAAATTTTCTACACCACTGAATCCCTCTCCCCTCGCACAAAACTTTTTGTTAATCGCTATGAGCTAGTAAAGCACATACCTAATCAAAAATCAGGTTTTAGCTCAACTATATTTTATGATACGCTTAAGTCAAACTATATAATAGGCTTTAGAGGAACAGAGATGAAAATAAACGATCTCTTAGATGATGCCTTTATGGCTATCACATCAAGAGCGCTTATGCAAATATCTGCCTTAAAATCACTTCAGTCCTCTATGCAAGAAGCTATAAATTCTCATAGTCAAAACTTAAGTGGTTTAGATAACACCGCCAAAGACATCATCCTATCAGGTCACTCATTAGGTGGTCATCTAGCTCAAATATATGCAGTAACTTTTAAAGATAGCGGAGTAAAAGAACTTTATACCTATAACGCTCCAGGAATTTATGGTGGCATATTAGCTTCAGCTTTTACTTGGAGCTTAAGGCTTCTTAGCTTTGTAGCCAAAGCCATAGCAAAAGGTGCAAGATGGATAGCAAGGGTCATAGACAAAGATGGCTTTATAGGAAAGATGGTAGGCTCAGTCTTTAACAAGATAAAAGGTATGTTTGGCTTTAAAGATGATAAGAGCAGCGTAGACGAATATGTAGATGTGGTTAAAAATAATGAACAGGCTCAAAAGACTCTTGCAGATAAAAAGGTTAGCTCTAATATAAATAAAGCTAGCAAAGAAAAAGATATAGACATAGAGATACATCACATAGAGAGCGTTAAACAAAGTATCAATAGAGATGAAGATAGCTTTTCGAAAGATGTGGCTGTTTTGATAGAACCTACATTTTCAGTAATATCTGATCTAGGCTATAAGCTAGGCATAGATACAACTGGCGAAGTAAAGTATGAAAATACTGAGAATAGGCACTTGGTGAATATATTGATTAGATCTCACTTTTTAAAAGAGAGCGTTTTGGTTTTATATATGTTGTGTTATCTCTTGGAAAACAAAGAAAATGAAGCCAAGATAGAGGGTAAAGATATAGCTGAAGCACTTGATTATCTAAATGAATATATCCAGTCGCTTAAATTTAAACTAAAATGCATAAGATCGAAGTTAAATTTGAATGTAAATATAGATGATATAAGCGATGCTTCTATGCTAGATACGCCTTTATATATCTTTTATGCTTATTTAAATCTCTTTTACGAATATGGCAAATTTGGTGATGAAAATTTTAAGCAAGATATGGTCGGGTATATAATAGAAAATTTAGGCAGCATCATAGATAAAAATAGCAACAAAGAGGCACATCTAGTAAAGATACTAGATATAGATGATCTAGATAAACTAGATGCGACAAAGATAGTAAGTGATGCTAGAGCTGGCGATATAGATATGCTAGTGGCAATTTGTGCTTTGAATTTATTTGTATTTGAAAAAAAGATAGATGTAAATGAAATTGGCAAATATTTCTCTTATAGCAAAAATATCTATAAAAATATAACGATACTACGAGATAATAGAGTGGATATAGCAGAGGCTAGCATCTTCGTAAAAGATAGAATAGATATGCTAAAGAGCATAATAAATCTAAAATACGCGGATCTAGTAAAGCTAAAAGAAAATGAAAATTTTTTAGCTAGCATAGACTCTAAGGACATAAGCTCTAGCGATGAAGCCATAGTAATAGCTAATAATAAATCCGCTCAAAATAATGATGATGTAGCTTACAATAATAAAGTAGCAACCGATGATATAAAAGCTCTTATGAATGAGAGCGTGGGAAGTATCTTTTATAAAAACAACGATACCCTTAGTGTAAGTGCAGTGGATAAAAGTATAGTCGATGTTGAGGTATTAAAGGAGATATTTAAGCTAGATAGTAAAAATATGAATCAAAGAATATATCTAAACTCTGCTCTTTTGTCTAAAGCTAATGAAGAGGAGGATTATCCACTTTATTTTAAAGACGAAAAATATAATAGTGATGAGAATATCCCTCTAAATTTTACTCATCAGCCAAGAGATGAGGATAAAGATATAGGAAGGCTAAATGTTGCTTATAGAAATTCTCAAGCAAATATATTAAATTATTCACTACTAAATAAGAGTCTAAATATCAATCTAAAACCAATGAGCAAAAAGACCAAAGAGGCTCTTTCAAATTTAAATCAAAGGCAAAATTTACAAAAAGATAATCAATCTAAAGAAATTTCATCCACTGCAACTTCATGCCCTGTCATAGAAGACGACACTATCATTTGCCCACATGGCGGTCATGTGATCTTAAAAAGTAGAGCGGGCAGGAGTATAAGATCAGACGATCAAGGCGTGATACTTGATGTTGATTTTATAAACTCACCAATAGTAGGCTGCTCTGCTAGGACCCCATGCGTCATAGTAGCTTATGTACCAAGATCAGCACTTAGTCTAAAAAGCATGAATGATCACTACGCTGTAATGCAAGATCTAGTGCCAAACTGCCTAAGCAACACCGGTTCTTCGCTAAGGTGCATAAAAAAAGAGAATAAACTAAAACTAGAGCATAGTTTAAGTAATCCTATGTTTGAGAATAATAACCTTGCCGTACAAAATCCAAATTTAAATAAGCCATTGATCAGACTTCATATAAAAGCTTTTGCTTCTCAAATAGATAATCTTTTGGTAACTACCTATTATCTATTTGATAAAAAATTTGAAGATAAAAATGGCTTTAGCAAGATCAAACTCAATTTAGACGAGGGAAGAGACGTAGAGGATAAGAATTTAAAGGCTCTTTTAGCGGATAATTATGACGATAAGCGTTATGACATCAAAGAATTTAAACTAAGATATGGAGTGGATAAACTGAATTTGATATTTGTAGTTCCAAAGAATTTTAGCTCTCTTGATAAAGAGAACTACAAAAAGGCAAATAGCCCGGAAAGTGGGGTAGGCTTTTTTGCCAGTTTAGATGAATTTAATAGTTCTAATATAGAAAAGAATAGACGTACTTACACTTATGTTTTTATGTCTCCAACTGGAGCTAAAAGCATAGAGCTTGAGATAGCTAAAGGGCTAGATAGTGGCTATACAAATGACATAAACACAACTAGCTTTGTAATGCTTGTTAGTTGATAAATTTAAAGAGAGGGATCGTTCTTGAGATTAGATAATACAAAAATTATTAGAAGTATAGAAGACTTGCTTGACGCATTTGATGTTTTTGCTGACAAATATCAAAACATAACATTTTATTGTCGCGATTTAAACCATTTTCATGATACCAATATATTAAATGGAGATGCTTTATATAACAAGACAATCGCGAGGCTATACAATCACAAGAAAGCCAATAAAAATGTGCTTATAAAAACATATAAGTATTTAGAAAAGTCAAATTTATTTAAAAGCGAAAAAGCTGTTAACACAACCAATAAGATAACAATCAAAGATATTGATATAGATGTAGAGGTTCTTAGTAAAGAACAAGATGTAATAGCAGAATTCGTAAAAGAGCTAATAGAACTTGCAAATAATGGTAGAAGCAAAGACAATAAGATTAAAAATTTTGACGATGCATCTAGCCAGTTGGTATCTAACTATAAAAATATAGAGACAAATTTTGAGGCTATATTAGATAAGCTAAAAAATTCGCTAATCAACAAAACCAATACAATACTAAGTCGTGAAAATTTTGATAAAAGAGATGAAACCGTAAAAGCCATAGAAGAGAGCTTTAAAAATATAAAAGAAAATCTCAAAAAAGCTTCAGATGATGGCAATAAATATATTTTAAAAGAGATCACAAAATTTCTAATCAATCTTGTCGACATAAGCGATATAAAAGGATCATTTAAGCCGCTAGCTTTATTGCTGGCAGCTCCAGAGGCGATAACTACTACTACAAATATAATTGACTTTTTAAACAAAAGGGGCTTTTACGCGTTTTCTGGTCCAGCCGCTAGCTTGCTAGCTACTAAATTTGGCTTTATACTAGGTCTATTAAATACAGTGTCGTTTAATAATATATTGGTTTTTACAAATAACGATCAAAAAAGTGGAAAATTTATAGATTTTTCATGCTTTGATATAACAGCCACTAAAGCCAAGAGCAATTATGATGAGTATATTGGTATTTGTTCTGATTTTATTTTAGAGGGCGATGAGCAAAGCTTATTTGACGCTAGAGTAAGCAAAAATGAAAATGTAGACAAGTCTAAAAATATATCTATATGTAAAAACGACAAGAACAATAGCGAAGAGAGCTTACTTAAAAGGATAGAAGAGTGCGTGATCGCAAATAGAGCAAATTTTGTCTATATGCAATATCCATTTTTTAACTCTTTCAAATTTGCAAATCTCCTAAAAGACAAATCCCTAACAACAAAAGACAATACTCACAATACAAATAATAGTAGCGGCATCTCTAAAAACTATCTTGTCGTCTCAAACGCCCCCATAAGGCTAAATGCAAAGCTAAACGAGCACCTTATACAAAACATCTTAAGCTATAAGATAGAAGATAGTATAAACAGAGTTAGCGGTAAAAAGATAGTTGATCCCAAAAATGTAGGCAATGTAAAAGACTATAGTCAGTACTCTATACAAATAGGTGCCAAAAACGATGAAGACCTTTATCTTTTAAGTTTAAGCCCTTTTACGAGAGTTATTAACTCTAGGCTTGCAAAATTTGAAAAGGATATAGAGGAGTATAACTCATATATGAAAGGTGTCAAAAATTTTCATGGAAGTGACGCAAAATCAGTAGAGGTTTTAAACACCACTTTTAACGCAAAATACAAAAAATTTAATGAGGCAAATTTATATCTAGGTCGCATAAATAGACACTTTAAAAACGCCAAAGATATGGAAGAGATAGTTAATAATGAAGAGGAATTTTTAAAAGCCAATATAAAGGAATTTGAAATTTTCTTTTCAGGCTTAAATTCAAACTTGAAACATGATAAAGTGGCTTATTTTTTAAACCAATACTTTAAAATGCCTAATGAAGGGATGGAGAGTTTTGAAGCAATAGCTGATGAATCTTACAATCAAGTTTCTATAAGGACACATTATTACTACCCTGCTACAAAAATATTTCTTCTAGTGATGGGCTATTATGTCATAAGGCAGATATTTGATAGCTCTATTATTAAGCAAAAAGGATTAAAATTTTCATATCTTTCATCAAACTATGAGACACTAGAGATATTTGGTGAAACACTTAATGTTCTTTACGAAAATACATATTATATACAAGAAAATAATGCTATTGTGCCTATTTACTTCTTCAAGCAAACAAAAGAAGCAAAAAAAGAACAAGATGCTATCTGCATAGAAGAGATAGTAGAAAAAATAGAGCAAAGCCATGTAAGAAATGGTGAAAATATACTAGACGATGACTCCTATAATGAGCTAAAAGAGCTTCTTAAAAATTCTACCGGCATAGACGGAGAAAGCATAGATGATAAGAATTTTGAAAAGTATATTAAACAGATAGACGATGATGAGTATAAATATACTATAGATCTATCTTTAACATCAACATTAGATGATGCCCTATATGATATATTTCCATTTTATGGCTTTTTCATAGACAAGTCTGACGATATAATGAAAAAAGTAATTGACGCTGTGTTCTCAGGTGGTAAAGGCAATATCTTTAAGAATATTTTTATGGAGCTAATAGGAGAACTAAAAGTATTTAGTATGCTAGGCGAAGCGCCAGTTGCAAAACTAGTTCACGAAAACAACAAAAAAGCCTTGAAAAAAATCAAACAAACAGCATTTGCTGGAGTGGTCAAAGTAAAAGGCAACCAACTTCTCTATATATATGTAGATAACAAAAAAAAATCCAAACACAGCATAAAAAAAACAAAACAATGGATAGATGAATTTGAAGTAGGCATAAATGTAAAAAGACAAATAGCTATAAGTGCTGGTAAAAATTTTTTAAAAAATAGCTTAAAAACTTATGCAGAAACTTTAATACAAGCTGGATTTGGCTTTTTAGTAGATAGTTTTTTCATCAACAACTACGAACAACAAAAAAGATCTTATGAACTAATACTTCATAAGTATTTCACAAATAAATTTAATGATACCTATGCTGTTAAGAATATATCTTATGAACCTTATTCAAATAAAACAAGTGAATATACCTACTACCCTATAGAGATATACTCATCTTTTATAAATATAGATCTAAAAAGAACTATTATAGGAGGAAGACTATCTAGTGGAGGACTAGACTATCATAACTTCTTCTACTATGATATAAATACCACTACAAACAAACTAGACTCTAATCTATCTAAAGATATAAGTCTAGATACTATGATATCTTATCTATGCCTAGATGAGCTAAGAACAGATAATAAAACTGATGAAGAGTTCTTTAATAACCTTAACAAAAGAAATAAAAAACTAGCATATTCACCAAAAGAGCTTATGCTACAAGGAGTTAAAACATTGCTAACAATAAGTCCATCAAACTCAATAGATATAAAGCAAAGAGATGAAATTTATGAGATGTATAAAGCAAATAAAAGCACCTCAAAACAAGCCCTACCAATAGACAAATACAACGAAGCTATGGAGATACTAGAAGACTTTAAAAATGGAAATTTAAATACCAATGTATGTGAAGTAGATAATAAATCAAGAAGACTACTAAAGGCATTAGATGTAATAGGAAACAACAATGTAAAGGGTATGTATGTGGGGTGTAAGATAAACAACGAGGACAAGGGAGACAAGGTAATTCCTCCTCGCCTAATAGGTCGCCTAGCTACTACCATAATAATGGAAGATGGTCTATATATAGGATAAGCTATGAAGAAGATCATATTTATCATCATAACTCTTTTAGCGGTCATAGTAGTAGCAGTAATAAGCAAAGGAAAATTACAAGATAAAGGAAATTTAATGGATAATACTAATACGTATACGGTTATAGCACTTAACGGTAGAGAGGTAAAATTTGATAAAAATACAAATTTAATAGTTGCAAAGCATGATAGTAATAGACAGCTAGCTCCAGATCTTGCAGCTAAACTAGTCCTAGACTCCCGCTCCATCCTAGACTCATCTCCATATAAAGACTATAAACCACTACACTATAATCCTAAACCAAATTCTCTAGGTCAAACAGACTATCTATCATTTAAGCCTTGGCTAGATATTAGCTATAAATCAAGTTCAAACAAGATAGCCCCTTGGACTAAAACAGAAAAAGCTTATTATGAAAGTCTAAAAGATAAAAGAGATAGATATATCTATCTAGTAAAAAGAAGCAATCTAAAATGCACTATGGTAGATATCCCAGAAGATGCTATAGGTAGAGTAGATAGCAATGGCAAACTAACAAAGCCTGAATACACTGAAATTTATGATGAAGTAGATAGAAATAAAAATACACTTAAATCAGAACTATTTATAGGAGAGTGGGGAATTTGTGCTGGAGTATTAGGAGATAGTGAATCACTAGGCAATGGAAATGAAGGTGGATTTAAAGCAAGAGAATTTCAAGCAGTATTTTTAGCAGCCCAACTAGGAGAAGTAGAAGCATTACATGTATTAGCAGATTGCTTTAAATACTATACATATACAGTTGGAGTAAATAAAAATTTAGACACCTACGAAAAAATTCTTAAACTATATAAAAATCCCCCACTAGATGAATATGGCATGATGCCCTATCTTGATGAGATAGTAGGAAGCTATTTCGTGATGGATTTTAATAGGGGTGGGGTAGCGCAAAATACTTCTGGTTCAATTCATAGACATTTAAGAAAATTAGTAGAAGATGAAGGAAAACTACTAGACCCTAGAGACTTTGATGCAAACGAGACTACAAGGGAAGAATTTGTGAGCTATGTAAATAAAGAAATGAAATTTTACCAAGATAAATTTGATGAGTATGCTTTTCCAAACACATGGGACGATCGCGATTTAAGTCTCTACATCGACTCCACCCTCCTAGAAGCCAAAATAATGTCTCTAACTCCACCTGAAGGTTATCCTAATGCACCATACTATAACACACCAGAAGAGCTAACAAGACTATATGAGGCTGGTAAATTAGATAAAAAGCTAAACCCTCTAACACCAGTGATGTATAGAGAAAGTTTTCCTGAAGATCTCAGGCAAAAGATATTAAGCTATGCAAAAGAGCATAATATAAAGGATTAAATAATAAATTTAATATCTATGGCTCCAAACGGGGCCAAATATAAATATATTAAGCCACTACAATCAAAGACATAGGCATCTATATGGTAACCGACCTAATAGAACTTTATAAAACCTCATATGAAAAACTAGAAGAAAACTATAAAAAGGTAATGCACGCAGGCAATATATTTATCACACTATTAACTTAAAAAAATAAATTAATTTTAAGAGATAATTAGACTTTTTTATAAGAAAAATCGCAAATAGCGATCTATACAAATTCTGATAAAGAATTTCAATATATTTTAATATCAAAATGAGCTAAATTTTGAAAAAATTAAAGCGTATTTTTAAACTTGCTTTTAACTTTTTTGTTATAATATCCCATCAAAAATAAAAAGGATATTTTTTATCCTAATTAAGGTTTTAAATTTGAGAGTATATTTAGACAATAACGCTACAACAATGGTTGATCCTGAAGCTTTTGAGCTTATGAAGCCATATTTTTGTGAAAAATACGGCAATCCAAATTCGCTTCATAAATTTGGCTCTGAAACACATCCAGCTTTAAGAACAGCGCTAGATCAACTCTACACCGGACTAAACGCAAAAGATAGCGATGATATCGTTGTTACTTCATGCGCGACTGAGAGCAACAACTGGGTAGTAAAAGGTATCTACTTTGACAAAATAGCAACTGGCGAGAAAAAGCGTATCGTAACAACCGCAGTTGAGCATCCAGCTATTTTGGCGACTTGTAAATTTTTAGAAAAATATGGCGTAGAGCTTACTGTTTTAGATGTAAATAACGATGGCATAGTCACTCCAGAACAGTTAAGAGCTGTAATGGATGAGAATGTAGTACTTGTTTCTATAATGAGTGCAAATAACGAAACTGGCATGATCTTTCCTATAAAAGAGCTTGCTAGTATTGCTCATGAATATGGAGCTTTATTCCACACGGATGCGGTTCAAGCAGTTGGTAAGATAAAGATAAATGTTCAAGACCTTAATGTTGATTTTTTAAGCTTTTCTGCGCATAAATTTCACGGACCAAAGGGTGTTGGAGCACTATTTATAAAAAATAGCATGCCACTAAGTAGCTTACTTCATGGTGGTGAGCACATGGGTGGACGCAGAAGTGGCACGCTCGATGTTCCTGGTATCATCGGCATGGGTAAAGCACTTGAACTGGCAAATAAATTTATGGATTATGAGCACTCTCATGTTCGCCGTTTGCGTGATAAGCTTGAAGATGCAATTTTACAAATTCCTGACGTTAGCGTTGTAGGAAAAAAAGAACAACGTGTGCCAAATACCATTTTGGCTTCTATAAAAGGCGTTGAAGGCGAAGCGATGCTTTGGGATCTAAACAAAGCTGGTATCGCAGCTTCAACTGGCTCAGCATGTGCAAGTGAAACATTAGAGAGTAACCCAATAATGGAGGCCATAGGGGCAGATAAAGAGCTGGCTCACACCGCACTTAGATTGTCTCTTTCTAGATTTAATACAGAAGAAGAGATTGATTATGCGATCGAGCACATAACAAAAGCAGTAAATAGACTAAGAGGTATCTCTAGTACATTTGCCTACGCCCCAGAATGGCATAAGAGTGGATTATAAAATTTAAAGGAAATAACATGGCAAAGAATAATTTGATCGGAGGCTCTATCTGGGATGAGTATTCTAAGGTAGTGCAAGACAGGATGAATAATCCTAAATTTATGGGAGAGATAACCGAAGAAGATGCTAAAAAGGCAAACGCAAAGCTTATTGTGGCCGACTTTGGTGCAGAAAGCTGCGGTGATGCGGTTAGGCTATACTGGCTTGTTGATGAAAAGACAGATAAAATAATAGATGCTAAATTTAAAAGCTTTGGCTGTGGCACAGCGATAGCTAGCTCTGATACGATGGCTGAGCTTTGTATCGGCAAAACAGTTGATGAAGCAGTCAAGATCACAAACCTTGATGTCGAAAAGGCTATGCGCGACAATCCAGAAACGCCAGCAGTTCCACCCCAAAAGATGCACTGCTCAGTTATGGCGTATGATGTTATAAAAGCAGCAGCTGCAAGCTATAAAGGCATAGACCCAGAGCATTTTGAAGATGAGATCATCGTTTGCGAGTGCGCTAGGGTAAGCCTTGGTACGATTAAAGAAGTGATAAGACTAAATGACCTTCACACAGTAGAGGAGATCACGCAATACACCAAAGCTGGTGCGTTTTGCAAGTCTTGTGTAAAGCCTGGTGGTCATGAAAAAAGAGAATATTATTTGGTGGATATTTTGCGTGATACTAGGGCTGAGATGGAGCGTGAGAAGATCGAAGCTCAGGCAAATGCTCAAGCAAATCACACTTTAGGTGACATTAGCTTTGAAAATATGACGATGGTAGGGCAGTTAAAAGCAGTCGAGTCTGTCATAGATAAAGAAATTCGCCCAATGCTCGAGATGGATGGCGGAAATTTAGAAATTTTAGATATCAGAAATGATAACGGCGAAAATACTGATATTTATATCCGCTATCTTGGTGCTTGCTCAGGCTGTGCGAGTGGCTCAACTGGCACTCTTTACGCGATTGAAAATGTCTTGCAAGAGAGCTTAAGCCCAAAAATTAGGGTTATGCCTATTTGATTTATCAACTAGCCCTTGTGGGCTAGTTTTTATTCTCTTAAGAATTTTAAAATTTCACTTCTAATTTGATTCAAATCGCCCACAAATTTCTTCTCAAACTGCGATCGGTTAAAGGTTCTCTGACGCTTAGCAAGCTGGGCTGTGTGCGTGGCGATAAGCGTTTCTAGCTCGCTTTTTGAAATTTCACCCTCCAAAAACTGCTTGCACTCTTTTAGACCTATTGATTTTAATGGCTTTGGCTCGCTTTTATACTTGTCAAATAAAAACTTCGCCTCATCTATCAAGCCCTCATCTAGCATATTTTTCGTTCGCTTTGCGATGCGAGTTCTAAGCTCATCTTTGTCCCATAAAATTTCAAATATCGCTAGCTCTTTTATGATGCTCTCTTTAGTATTTTCTCTTAGCCAAATGCTTGGAATTTGGCTACTAAATTTATAAATTTGATACCACTTTTCGAGGCGATAAGAGTCATTTTGACTAAATTTACTTGCAAACTCAGGATCGATTTTTACAGCTAGCTCATAAATTTCTTCATTGCTTAAATTTAGCTCACATTTTGGCACATCTGGCGCAAGTCCGCTAAGCATTGATTTTAGATAAAAGCCGCTGCCTCCTGTGATGATGAGTGGACAGTCTTGTAAGCGCGCAAATTCCTTTGCATTTTTATAAATTTCAAAAAATGCCCCAACGCTAAATTCTTCATCAGGATAAATTTCATCTACACCAAAGTGCTTTATAGTTTCAAGCTGCTCTTTATTTGGCTTTGCACTGGCGATATCTATCTCTTTATAAAGTGTAAGCGAATCAAGGCTTAAGATGACGCCGTTAAGCTCCTTTGCAAGCTCAAATGCAAGATCGCTCTTGCCGCTTGCCGTGGTGCCAATTATTGCAAATTCTTTAAACAAGTCTAGCCCTCGTAAAACGAGCTAAAGAGTAAAATTTCATCATTTTCCTCGTTATTTTTGCCATCTTTTATAAGACTTGCCAAAACACCGGCAAAATACGGAGCAAAGCTAAGCTCATTTAGTCCATAAGCTTGGCTATAGATCAAGTTACTATATATGTTATCGCGTCCAAGAGCCGGCTTATCGTTTGAGCTAAGAAGCACGTAGTTTGCCCTAAAACTAGGCTCTTTTAGCTCGCTTATACCAAGATGTATCTTTAGCTCATTTAAAAATGCATTAATCTTTTCAGTTTTAACAAGCGTATCGATAGCACCGACTTGTAAATTTGTAATAATCGTAACGCCATTTTTAGTTGGATAAATTTTGGCAAATAGATCATTTAAAATGATTGGTTTTTTAGGGATTTGCCCTTCATTCAGACTAAGATCAATAGTATAAAATTTAGCCAAAATCGCATTTAAGCTCGTGCCTAGTTTATTTGAAAGTTCTAAATTTTTTGAAGCGATCACAAAGCTATCAGCCTCATATTCGCCGTTATTGCCGGTAGCTTTTTGCACTATTTGCCCTTGCGTTTTTAGCTCATAAATTTCATCATTTATAAATTTTACCCCAAGAGAATTTAGCTCATTTATCAAAGCTTTTTTTAGCTCATTTGTATCAATACTTGCGTTGTTGGCTAAATTTATAGCGCCTTTTATGTTTTTATTTATTAGCCCAAAATTTGCAAGCTCTTTATCTATACTTAAAATCTCTTGCTCGCTATGGGCAACCTTTGTCTCATTAAGCTTTTTTTTAAAGCTTTCGTCATTGCTAAAAAGTAGATAAACGCCGCTCTCATCGAAATTTATCTGCGGATATTTGTTGCTTAAATCTCTTAAAATTTCAAAGCTTTTCTTGCCAAATTTTGAAAACAAAATTTGCATCTTTTTGTCGTGAGCTTTGGTTGATTTAAGTGTAAAATTTGTCATCCAAGCTCTAAAATTTTCATTTAAGCAAATACTTATATCAAGCTCACTTTTTTTGCTAACTAGCCCCATAAACGAGCTAGATATTGCTCCATCTTTTGCAAGAGCGTGTGTGCCAAAGGGTACTAAAATTCCATTTGTAAAATCATCTTTTTGGCTGCTAATAATTAAAATTTCTTCACCTTTTTTAGCTAATTCGTAAGCCGTAAATAACGCACTAAAACTATCTCCAATAATCGCTACTTTGCCCATAATAACCCTTTGTTTTAAATTAATCTTGTAATGATAATATAAATTCAAATTTAAAGCAAAATGGTGTAAAATCAACCATTTTTAAAGAAAATGGAAATTTATCAAATGATAGAAAAATTAAAAGTTATTGCTGAACTTATCGTTTTTAAGCATTCTGTTTTTGCTCTGCCTTTTATTTTTGTTGCGATGATAGTTGCTAGTAAGATAGAAAGTGGCTCGGCTTGGTTTGGCTTAAAACTGCTTATCTTAGGTACTTTTTGCGCTGTTAGTGCTAGAAATTTTGCTATGGCTTTTAATAGATATAAAGATGAAGATATCGATAAGCTAAATCCGCGAACTGCAAGCCGCCCAAGCGTTGATGGTCGTATCGGCAGGAGCAATATGCAGCTTTTCATCGTGGCAAATGCGTTTATTTTTATTGTATGCGCTTATTTTATAAATTCGCTCGCATTTTGGCTAAGTTTTCCTATTTTAGCTGTTCTTGGTGGATATTCGCTATTTAAACGCTTTAGCGAGCTAGCACACCTGGTGCTTGGTCTTAGCCTAGGTCTTGCTCCTATCGCTGGTGTGGTCGCAGTGAGTGCTGCTATACCGCTTTGGAGCGTGTTACTTTGCCTTGGTGTGACATTTTGGGTAGCTGGATTTGACTTGCTTTACTCGCTTCAAGATATGAAATTTGATAAAGAAAATAAGCTCTTTAGCATACCAGCTATTTATGGCGACAAGGCTACGCTTTTTTTATCGGCCATTTTTCACGCTTTAGCTTTTATATTTTGGCTACTTTTTGCTTGGGCAGCTGGACTTGGAGCGATGGCATTTTTTGGAATTTTAGTAAGTGGCGTTATTTTATTTTTTGAGCATAGGATCGTAAGACGCGATTTTAGCAAGATAGATAGAGCATTTTTTACGTTAAATGGCTATTTGGGAATTTTATTTTTTATCTTTGTTTGGATTAGCGTATTATGAGCGAGATTAAGCTGTTTAAAGCACCTCTTGATATGGAATTTGAGTCCGATAAAGATGGGAGTGAGAAATTTAAAAGAGAGTTTGACTCTATCTTGCCGGGCGAAGAGGACGCGCTTGGCGCTTGGCTAAAACGAGCTAAATCACGTGGCGAAACCAAAGAGAGCGATCAAGTTTTATTAACTTTACTAATTGAGCTTCACAGAAAAGTCGATGTTCTGAGTGATTACATTAAAAACGAACATAAGCAATATTTGCCACTAAAAGAGAGGACGAGTATCGAAGAAATCGGCTTTACATATATAAAAATAAGCGAAGAAAAATTTATAAAAGATGAAATTTACTACGCAAGGATTGCTATGCCTATCTTTCCAAAGAGAAATTTGAGTCTTTATTTAAGAGCTGTTAGTGAAAACTTAGCAAAGATAGAAAATATGCACGAAGAGGATGAATCCGACTGGAACGCTTACGTAACAGCTAGAGAGCGTGTAATGATAAGAGAAATGAGAGCGAATTCGTAAAGGAAAAATATGGAAATTTATATTTTTTTAGGCTTTGGTATCGTTTTGGCGATAATAGTAGCTTTAATGTTGATAAAAGATAGTGAGGCAAATAAAAAATTTGCGAGATTTGAGCGAGCGATAGAAAGCGTTATGCAAGAAAATTTCAATCTAAAAAAGCAAATTTCAATGCTTGAGGGTGAGGCGTTTAAAAATAGTGAACAATATGAGCCACTTAAAAAACAGATAAAAGAAAATATTGATTTGCAAATAAATGAGAAGATTGTGCCAATAATTCGTGCGATTAAGAGCATCGAGCGAGTAATTGATGATTTTGCAACAGAGCAAAAAGATAGGATAGTTAGTCTTGAAGAGCGAACAAGAGATATTAATAAAATCGCACCAAGCGTCATCAATGAAGAAGAGCAAATTTTAAAAATGTTTAAAGACGGAAAAAGTGCAGCGATGATCGCAAAGGACCTTCATGTTGGAATGGGACGAGTCGAGTTTGTGCTTAAATTTCATAAATTAGCCTAAATTTAGAGGCTAATTTTAAAAAGACTAATCTACTCTTAGACTACAAAAATTGGCTTAAATTTTTATTTTGATTTAAATCTTTTAACATATAATTGAAAAAATTATAAAAAGCTCTAACCAAGCTTAAGAAGGTGCTTTATGCTAATCGATAAATATGGTCGGGTTGTTGATTATTTAAGGATTTCTGTAACTCAGCGTTGCAACTTTAGGTGTAGGTATTGTATGCCTACAACGCCATTTAGCTGGACGCCAAGAGAGAATTTATTAACCTTTGAGGAGCTATTTTTATTTGTAAAAGTGGCTATTGATGAAGGCATAAAAAAGATAAGAATCACTGGTGGTGAACCGCTTGTACGTAAAGATTTAGACGTTTTTATAAAGATGATAAGTGATTATAATCCAGACATCGATCTAGCACTTACTACAAATGGCTATATGCTTTCGCACTTTGCCAAAAGGCTAAAAGACGCTGGACTAAAGCGCATAAATATGTCGCTTGATACGCTAAATGAGCAAAAGGCTAAATTTATCGCACAAAAAAGTGTCTTGCACGAAGTTTTAGCTGGCTTTGAAGCAGCTCATGATGCTGGATTAAAGGTAAAAATCAATACTGTCGCACTAAAAGGTGTAAATGATGATGAGCTTATAAATTTGCTCGAGTTTGCTAAATTTAGAGATTCTCAGATCAGATTTATTGAGTATATGGAAAATTCACACGCTAAAGATGATCTAAAAGGGCTAAGTAGCGATGAAATTTTAAAAATCATCTCACAAAAATATAATGTCACGAAAGATGGAAAACTGCCAAATGCGCCTGCGTCTATTTATAGGCTTGATGATGGTTATAAATTTGGCATCATAGATCCACACAAGCACGACTTTTGCGAGAGTTGTAACCGCATCAGACTAAGTGCCGAGGGACTTTTGATACCTTGCCTTTACTTTGAAGAGGCTCTTAGCATCAAAAAAGCGGTTGAAAAAGGTGATATCGTAGCTGCAAGTGAAATTTTAAGGCAAGTGCTAGCCAATAAGCCAAAAGAGAACAAATGGGCAATAGGTGCTAGCAATGAAACCTCTTCGCGTGCCTTTTATCAAACTGGTGGTTGATGAGCAAAGAGCTAGAGCTAGTTGAGGCGTTTTTAAGTATTCAAGGCGAGGGAGCTTACCAAGGCAGGCTCGCCATATTTTTACGCTTTTTAGGTTGCAACCTAAACTGTTCTGGCTTTGGCGTGCAAACAAAGTCTTTAAAAACCGGTGAAAGCCTACTAGGATGCGATAGTATAAGGGCTGTTTTTAAAGGGCATTTTGATCACAAAACATACAACGCAGATGAAATTTTAAGCTTAGTTGATGGGCTTTGCAAAGGCCTAAAGCAAAAACCTATCATTGTTTTAACAGGCGGCGAACCACTCATTTGGCACAAAAATGAAAATTTTATAAATTTGGTAAAAAATTTGCTTGTAGACTACGAGGTGCATTTTGAGACAAATGGCACTATCTTTGTTGATTTTGATAAATTTGCAATTTATAGAAATTGCCATTTTGCACTCGGTGTAAAGCTAGCAAATAGTGGAATTAACGAGCAAAAACGCATAAATTTAGATGCCATTTTGGCTATTAAAAATAATGCAAAAAGCAGCTTTTTAAAATTTGTGCTATCTTGTTGCGACGATAGTGAGCTACATGAGATTATGAATATAAAAAACAAAGTGAATTTGCCAGTTTGGTGCATGGCGATGGGTGCAGATAGAGCAGGGCTTAGTAAAAATGCTTTAAAGACGGCAGAATTTGCCATAAAGTATGGGTTTAACTATTCGGAACGCATTCACATTAGGCTTTGGAGTGATAAAGAGGGTGTTTGATGATTATTAGAAAGCTTTTTAGATTTGAAAATGCACATATTGTGAGATTTTGTAGCTCAAAACGTTGCAGGACTAGCATCCACGGACACAGCTATGTGGCTGAAATTTTACTTAGTTCAAATTTTCTTGATAACGCCGGCATGGTTTATGATTTTGGTTTAATGAAGCAAAACATAAAAACGATCATTGATAGTTTTGATCACGCTACGACAATATTTTCAGGCGATAATGATGAGTATAAAAATGATCTAAAAAAGCACTCGGCAAGATGGATCGAGATCCCGCTAAATCCAAGTGCAGAGCAGTTTTGCCGCATATTTTTTGTTATGATAGAGCGACTGCTTGAACTTAGCGTGATGAATAACGGTGAGCGTGAAGTGAAGCTTCATAGCATTATCGTGCATGAGACTGATACTGGCTATGCACAGTGCTTTAAAGAGGACGCCGTAAATTCGCAAATGGGCGAGATAAAGCTAGATGAGATAAAATTTTCAGATGCTATCATAGAAGAGTGGGAAGATAAAAATTTATTCGAGAAAATGAAAAATAGATTAAAAATAGAAATTCCAAAGGACGTTTGATGAAAAAAATTATAACTTCTTTTTTATTTATAGCTGGTCTATTTGCGGGTTGTGGAGATAAAGATGAGGCTAAAAATGATATTAGCGAGCCAGTGCCGAGTGACGTGACCATAGCCCAACCAGACGCAAATGTCACAATCGATGAACAACTTCCACCTGAGCCAGTCGTCGAAGAGAACGAGCCTTCTAAAGATAAGAAATGAACGAACATCTCTCCTCGCTTTTTGCATACACTTTGCCTTTTCATGTGATATTTTTTTATGCACTAGTTGCCTGTAATATACTTTATTTAATACTTACTCAGTTTAGCAGCAATAGTAAAAATTATGTGCTTCGTATAAGATATTTTTTACCGATTTATCATATGCTACTTAGTTTTCTTGTGCTAACCGGACTTATTTTATGGGCATATTATGGATATGAGTTTAAATTTAATGCCATAAAAATGTTAATTATCTTAATAACTTTAATCGCACTTAGTGCCATAGGTTTTAAAAGATTAAAAATTTATGCAGCTAATGGCGACTTAGAAAAATTTAAAAAATTCGCCCTTATTAAGGGTTTTTGTGATCTTATTTTAGTCTTAGTTGCAGGGATTTAGATGAAATTTTTATATGATAAAAATGCAGGTAATGAAAACTTAAAGATAGTAAATGAAGCTTTTTTGCACCTAAAAGCTAGAAGAATGCAAGCTGGTGAGCGAATAAGTGTTAGAAATTTACGAGACTTTAAAGAGTATATTTATGAAATTGATGAGATTGATAGGCGAAGTGCGAGCTTAAGCCTTATTTTTGCCAGCTCAAATGGTGAGCAAAAATTCGACTTTACGATCGCTTGGGCTATCGTCGATCCAAAGACGGTCGAAAAGACATTGCCATTTTTAAACGAACTTGGCGTTGGTAAAATAGCTTTTGTCTATACTAAATTTTCTCAAGCAAATTTTAAGATAGATATTGAAAGGCTAAACTACATAAATGCTCTCTCTTGCGAGCAGTGCGGACGAACTTCACTAATGAAGTTTGAAATTTATAAAAATTTGGACGAGCTAATGAGTGTTTATAAAAATGTCTCAGCTATAAATTTTGGTGGTAAAAGCTTAAATGAAAAAAAAGATGACGAGCTTTTAATAATCGGTCCAGAGGGTGGATTTAGCGAGGATGAGACAGCTAAATTTAAAAATAGCTACTGCCTAAATACTAAAAACATTTTAAGATCACAGACCGCGGTTATCTCAGTGGCTGCAAAATTCCTGGCTTAATTTATTTGATTTTTAGATTTCTTTTTATATAATCAGCAACTTTTAATGTAGATAATTAGCCCAAAAATAATAAAGGAAAAATGATGAAAAAAGATATCCATCCAGAATACGTAGATTGCACTGTAACTTGTGCTTGCGGAAACACTTTTAAAACAAAGTCAAACAAAAGCGAAATCAGAATTGACATTTGTGACAAGTGCCACCCATTTTTCACAGGCAGCGAAAAGATAGTTGACAGTGCTGGCCGTGTTGAGAAATTTAAGAAAAAATACGCTCAAAAATAAGCCTTGCTCTACTTTATTCCTACTCCAATAGGAAATTTAGAAGATATCTCGCTTCGTGCGATTAGAATTTTGCGTGAATGCGAGATAGCTATCTGCGAAGATACAAGAGTCTGCAAAAGTCTTATAAACTTGCTAAATGAACGCTTTGACGCAAATATAAATATCTCAAATTTTATCCCGCTTCATACTCATAACGAAGATGACTTTTTCACAAATTTAAGTGATAATTTTTTTAGCAGAAATGTAGCCTACATGAGCGATGCTGGTATGCCAGGTATCAGCGATCCAGGTGTTAGCCTAGTAAGATATGCTCAAAAAAATAACATTGAATATGAAATTTTAAGTGGAGCAAATGCTGCACTTTTAAGTGTAGTTGCAAGCGGACTTTGCGATAAGGAATTTGTCTTTTTAGGCTTTTTGCCAAATACTGGCAGAGATAGGTCTTTGGCTATACAAAATGCTTTAAATTTAGCCTATCCAGCCGTGATCTATGAAAGCCCAAAACGTATATTAAGCTTGGTGCAAAGCATCGCAAATTTAGAACCTGAGAGAGAAATTTTTGCTATAAAAGAGGCCACCAAAAAATTTGAGACTAAATTTAAGGATAGAGCCAAAAATTTAGTCCAAATTTTAGAAAAAGCAAATTTAAGTGGAGAGTGGACAGTCGTCATCTCAAAAAGTGACAAAACAGCCACTCAAAATATCACAAAAGATGAGATACTTTCGCTTGATCTTGCTCCAAAAGTAAAAGCAAAATTGCTTAATAAAATAACTGGAGAAGATGTAAAAAAGATATATGATGAGCTTACGAAAGCTTAAATTATAGGCTACAAAACTACTAGTGACACTAAAACGAAAGTGTAAAATTTACTCTAGTTACATACAAAAATAAGTTAAATTTTAATTGACTTTAGCTACCATAAGTTACCATGATAATATACGGAAAACAACTATTTTTACATATTTTGAACAAGCGACCACAGATATTAGAAGAGATATATCTCTCAAAAGAGTGTGACAAAAAACTCTTCTCTAAAATTTGTGGCACAGGCAAAAAGATCATTCGCGTGGATAATCAAAAAGCACAGTCTTTAGCTCGCGGTGGAAACCATCAAGGTTTTTTAGCAAATGTTAGTGAGTTTGAATTTTCAGACATTGCTGAGCTTAAAAAGCTAAATTTTATCGCCATTCTTTACGGTATAAGCGATGTTGGCAATATCGGTGCTATTGCTAGAAGTGCCTATGCTCTAGGCTGCGAAGGCCTTGTGATAGTGGCAAAAAGTATAAATATGCAAGGCGTTTTAAGATCAAGTAGTGGCGCTGCCTATGAGATACCAATAGCGATTTTTGAAGACGGACTTAGTTTATTAAATGAACTAAAGCAATTTGGTTTTAAAATTTATGCAACAGCAAGTGATGGCAAAAACGTAAAAGAGATGAAGTTTGCTGGTAAAAGAGCTTTGGTGATGGGCTCAGAGGGCGAAGGCATACCGCAAAAGGCTCTAGCGAAGTGTGATGAGTGTATTGGTATAAAGTTAAAAGAGGGCTGGGACTCCTTAAATGTAAGTGCAGCTTTTGCAATAATTTGTGACAGGATGATAGATGAATGAGATTGAAAATTTAAAAGAGATAGGTATAAAGGAAATTTCACGTAAAACGCATATTGAGCCTACATTTTTACAATATATTTTTGATAAAAATTTTGAAAAATTATCACGTTTAAATATTAGAGGCTATGCCAAAATTTTACAACGTGAATATGATGTTGATTTGAGCGAGTTGCTAGCTGAATATGATGCCTTTATGCAAGAAAATACTCCAGATGAGAGTCACAAAACTAAAGTTACTCCAAAAATTTCTTCTTACACTCCAAAAGATATTACCATACAAAAACAAAGCGGTAGTGGCGGTGCTGGATTTTTATTTTGGCTCATCATTTTAGCTATTATCGCTGGTGGGGCATATCATTTTGATGCTTACAAATATATCGAGAATTTTTTATCATTTTTAAATGATGAGAATAAAAGCGTGAGCTATTCGCAGTCAAGCATAGTAAATGAGGTGAAGAAAAATATCATCGATACAAATATCACCATCTCTCAAAATAGCCCTAAAATAGAGGCAAACGCATCAAACTTGAAAATTTCAGCTCCAGTTGAGCAAAATGTGACAACAAGTCCTGCAAACATGGAGCAAAATGCTGTGAAGCCAAGCATGGCAGCTCAGCCAGCTCCTAAGATAGAGCAAAACATTACAAAGCCACTAAATGAGGCGGTTATTACACCAAAACAACGTGTCTGGATAGGGATAATTAATCTTGAAAATGGTCAAAAAGTATCAAACGACACAAGTAAAAGCATAAATATAAATTTAGACCAAAGACAGCTTGTGGTTTGTGGAAATGGCAACATTGAGCTAAAGATCGGCGATAAGGTGACAAAATACAATCCAAGCCGTCCAGCTAGATTTTTAGTAGAAAATGGAGAGATGAAATTTGTGAGCTATGATGAGTTTGTAGAACTTAACAAGGGCAAATCTTGGTAAGAAAAATAGCGATTTTCACCGCTTTTAGTGTATTTGCCTATGCTTTTAGCTTACAAACTAGTGCAAGTGCTTTAAGCAATGTTGAAAATGTGCAAATTTCTTTAGAAAATTTAGACCAAAATGGCTCACTCAATGTCAATGAGCTAGTATCAAGATTAAAACAAAACTCAAGTTACGATAGCATTTCATTTGGCTCAAATAGTTTGAATTTAAAATTTATAAGCGAGCAAAAGGTTCCTTCTACATTATTTGTAAAATCAATAAATTCAACTCTGGATGATGCCAACATAAGTATTTCAAGGATAAATTCTTTAAAAAATGGAGATCAAATTTCTTATGGAATTTCAGCCATAAAAAATGGTGGAATAGATCCAAGTTTATTAAGCTTAGCACTTAGTCAAAGCGGTTTTAGAATTTTAGGATTTGATAGGGTTGATGGGAATTTAGAGATATTTTTAGATGCTCAGAATATGATCCTTAAGGCTACAAAGGTAAATTTTGACGAAGAGACTCCACTTTTAAAAAGCGGTGGTACTTATTTTGTTGATGTTGAGGGTGCAAGTAGTCTGGATATCGCGTCAAAAGAGTCAAATAGATGGATGCCACTTGTTAGAATTTATGATAAAAATTTAAATCAGATTGACTCTATAAAAGAGGAGCAAGCAAAAACCGCCGTTTCTATAAATTTAGCAATAGGCGCAAAATACGCATTAATTAGCGACAATGTTGATATAAATAATATAAAAAATGAGATAATTATCAAGCTTATAAAATAGGAGTAAGCAGTGTTTGATGAGATAAGATTTAATACAATTGAGCGTTTGCCAAACTACGTTTTTGCCGAAGTAAATGCAATAAAAATGGCTGCACGAAGAGCTGGCGAGGACATCATCGACTTTTCTATGGGTAATCCTGAGGGCAGAACGCCACAGCACATTGTCGATAAACTATGTGAAAGCGCACAAAAGGACAAGACTCACGGCTACTCAGCCAGTGCTGGAATTTACAAGCTCCGCCTTGCTATTTGCAACTGGTATAAGAGAAAATACGGCGTAAATTTAGACCCAGATACCGAAGCAGTCGCCACGATGGGTAGTAAAGAGGGTTTTGTTCACCTAGCTCAAGCCGTGATAAACCCAGGCGATGTGGCTATCGTGCCTGATCCTGCTTATCCAATACACACGCAAGCGTTTTTATTTGCTGGCGGAAGTGTCGCAAAGATGCCACTTCACTATAATGATAAATTTGAGTTAGATGAAAATAAATTTTTTGAAAATTTGATCCAAACTATACACGCTAGCTCACCAAAGCCAAAATATGTAGTCGTAAATTTTCCTCACAATCCAACGACTGTGACTGTGCAAAAGAGCTTTTACGAGCGCCTTGTAAGCATCGCAAAACAAGAGAGATTTTACGTCATATCTGACATCGCCTACGCTGATCTTACCTTTGATGGCTACAAAACGCCAAGCATCTTTGAGGTCGATGGCGCAAAAGATGTCGCAGTCGAGTGCTATACTCTTTCAAAAAGCTATAATATGGCTGGCTGGAGAGTTGGCTTTATGTGTGGAAATAGAAGACTTTGTGCAGCACTTAAAAAGATAAAATCGTGGGTTGATTACGGTATGTTTACGCCGATCCAGGTGGCTGCCACAGTTGCACTTGATGGCGATCAAAGCTGTGTTGAAGAGATACGCCAAATTTATGAAAAAAGAAGAGATGTGATGATAGAGGCCTTTGTCCAGGCTGGCTGGGAGCTTAAAAAGCCAAGTTCTAGTATGTTTATCTGGGCGAAACTACCACCAAAAGTTAGTCATCTGGGCAGCCTTGAGTTTTCAAAGCAGCTTCTTACAAAGGCATCAGTCGCAGTTAGTCCGGGTATTGGTTTTGGCGAGGGCGGAAACGACTATGTGCGTCTAGCTCTTATCGAAAATGAAAATAGAATAAGACAAGCAGCAAGAAATATAAAAAAATATTTGAAAGAATTTGAATGAATGTAGCGATATTGGGCGTTGGAACCGTTGGCGAGTCAGTTGCTAAAATTTTACTAAAAAATAAAAAGCTAATCGCAGCAAGAAGTGGCGAGGAGATAGTGCCAGTCGTTGGAGTGGTCAGAAATTTAAATAAAAAAAGAGATGCTGGTATCCCTTTAACTAACGATATAAATAGCGTTATAAACCGCGATGATATCGACGTTTTTGTCGAACTTATGGGTGGTGTGGAAGAGCCTTTTAGAGTGGTGAGCGAAATTTTAAAACGCAAAAAAGCAGTCGTCACTGCAAACAAAGCACTTCTTGCCTATCACAGATATGCTTTGCAAAATTTAGCCAAAAATATACCATTTGGCTTTGAAGCAAGCGTGGCTGGGGGCGTGCCGATCATTAGAGCTTTAAGGGAAGGCTTAAGCGCAAATCACATCGTTAGTATAAATGGCATACTTAACGGAACTAGTAACTTTATCCTAACCTCGATGATGGATGAGGGTTCAAATTTTAAAGACGCTCTTAAAAAGGCTCAAGAGCTAGGATACGCTGAGGCTGATCCTACTTTTGATGTGGGAGGCTTTGATACGGCTCATAAGCTTCTTATACTGGCAAGCATCGCATACGGTGTGCATGGCGATCCAGAGGATATCTTGATCGAAGGGATTCAAGGCATCACGCCAGAAGACATATTTTTCGCAAAAGATTTCGAATACTCAATAAAACTTCTAGCAATTGCCAAAAAAAGCGAGGGTAAAATCGAGCTACGCGTACATCCAGCACTTGTACCGCAAAATAAAATGATAGCAAAGGCAAGTGGTGTGACAAATGCGATCAGTGTCGTTGGCGAGGTCGTTGGCGAGACGATGTACTATGGACCTGGAGCTGGTGGCGATGCAACGGCAAGCGCGGTGATCAGCGATCTTATCGACATCGCAAGAGATAGCAAATCGCCAATGCTTGGATATAAAGCACCTTTTGAATTAAATACGCTTGAGCTACTTGACCGCGACAGGATAAAGACGAAGTACTACTTTAGGTTAAAAGTCGAGGATAAAATGGGTGTGCTAGCAAAGATTACAAATTTAATGAGCGAAAATAACTTATCGATTGATAGCATACTTCAAAAACCAAAAGATGAGAGCGAATTTGCGGTATTGTTTTTTACGACACATACGAGTCTTGAGGCTGATGTAAGAAGAACAATTGAAATTTTAAAAGAGCAAGAGTATATAAAAGAAGAGCCATTTATGATGAGGATCGAGGAGTAGCTTGGGGTTAAAAGAGCATCTCTTTGGCAAAAGCTCAGAAGATAGGGCGTGTGAATTTTTACAAAAGCTTAGTTTTGTCATTTTAGAGAGAAATTTTCACTCTAAATTTGGTGAGATCGACATTATCGCACTAAGTAGAGATAAAATTTTGCACTTTATAGAGGTAAAAGCAACTAACGGAGAATATGAAGCAGAATATAGACTAAATAAGGCAAAATATATAAAAATTTTAAAAACTATAAATTTTTATATGATGAAAAATGAGCCAAATAGAGATTTTCAAGTCGATTTACTCGTCATAAAAAATGAAAAATTAGAACTGATAGAAAATATTAGTTTATAATAAAATTTATTATTTAGATAAAATTTAAATTTAATTTGTATAATTGCCACATTTTAAAAATAAGGAGAAAAAATGGGAAAATACATCGAACTTACAAAAGAAAATTTTGATGTTACAAAAGAAGGCGTTGCTTTAGTAGACTTTTGGGCTCCATGGTGCGGACCTTGCCGTATGCTAGCTCCAGTGATCGAAGAGCTTGCTGAAGACTTTGATGGCAAAGCAAAAATTTGCAAGGTAAATACTGACGAAGTGCAAGATCTTGCAGTTGAGTTTGGCATCAGATCGATCCCAACATTGCTATTTTTCAAAAATGGCGAGCTAGTTGAGCAAATGGTCGGTGCACAGTCAAAACAAGCCTTAACTGACAAACTAAATTCGCTTCTTTAATGAGCGAAAAAAGAAGAGGAAGCCTACTTCCTCTTACATATATATTTGGTTCATTTTTTGGTGCAGCTATGATAGCAGCTGCATTTGCGTATAGCAACTATCGTTTTTCACAATATAAATTTGTTGATTTTGCGAAGCTAGTTTTTTACGAAAAAAGCGAAATTTTCACTCCAAAAGAGCCAAAATACACGCTTTTAATCTTCAGCTCAAATCAATCAAAATTAAACGAAATTTTACCAATCAAAAATGAAACAGTTGTGGCAATCGATATCTTTCAAAAAAGATATGAGTCAAACTCAACACTAAAATATATAAGCTCGGATATTAATACGGTCTTGGAGCTGATGCAAAATTTGAGCATTACAAAGCTTCCAAGTAGTGTTGAGATAGTTCATCAAAGGGGCGAAATTTACAAACAAAATTCGCCCATAAATGTTTTAGAATAAAGGAAATTTATGCTTGATTTAGCGATCATCGGAGGCGGTCCAGCAGGACTAAGCGCCGGACTTTACGCCACTAGAGGCGGACTAAAAGATGTTGTAATGTTTGAAAAAGGCGAGCCTGGCGGTCAGATCACCTCTAGCTCAGAGATAGAAAACTACCCAGGCCAAAAAGCCCCTGGCGAGAGCGGTTTTGACTTTATGAGCACTTGGTGGAAGCAGTGTAGTGCATTTGGACTAGTTCATAAGTGGGCAAACGTCGTTGGTGTTAGAAAAAACAGCGACAGTAGCTTTGAAATTTTACTTGAGGGCGGTAAGAGCGAGCAGGCAAAGGCTGTCATCGTAGCAACTGGCTCAACTCCAAGACGTGCTGGCTTTAAGGGCGAGGATGAGTTCTTTGGCAAAGGTGTTAGCACATGCGCAACATGCGATGGATTTTTTTACAAAAATAAAGAGGTAGCTGTTCTTGGCGGTGGCGACACAGCCGTTGAAGAGGCACTTTATCTAGCGAATATCTGCTCAAAAGTCTATCTAATCCATAGACGTGAAGAGTTTAGAGCGGCGCCAACTACGGTTGAAAAAGCTAGAAAAAATGAAAAGATCGAGTTTATAACAAGTGCGACGATAAAAGAGGCACTTGGCGATAAAATGGGCCTAACAAAGATCGTACTTGATACCAAAAATGGCGAGCGTGTGCTTGATGTGCCAGGAATTTTTACATTTGTCGGACTAAATGTAAATAACGAAATTTTAAAAGATGAAAATGGCAAATTTATCTGCGAGATGGTTGATGGTGGACAGGTTAAGACAAACCTTAAGATGCAAACTAGCCTAAAAGGGCTCTTTGTAGCGGGCGACATAAGAGAGGACGCTCCAAAGCAAGTCATCGTAGCTGCAGGTGATGGCGCAGTGGCTGCACTTAGCGCTATGAGTTATATAGAAAGCTTGCATTAATACTCAAATTTAGCCAATTTTTTGGCTAAATTTTTCTTCTTTTTTTCTATCAAATTTTTGATTTTATACGTATTTTTAAAGCCTATTTGTAATCTATCTATAATAAATTTTATGTTAAATTTCACCAAAAATCAAAGGATAAATTTTGGTAAAAATAGGCCTTTATGGTGCTAGTGGAAAGATGGCTCAAAGTATCATTTCTTGTTTAAAAGATGAGAAAGATGCCACTTTAAGCATCGCTTTTAGCCAAAAAAATGAGGTTGAAAATTTAAGTAGCGATCTTTTGACAAATGACTTTGCTAAATTTTTTGAAGCGTGTGATGTAATAATCGACTTTAGCCAAAAAGAGGCTACGGTAGCACTGCTAAACTACGCTAGAACTAATCCAAAACCACTAGTTATCGGTACAACCGGCTTAGATGATGACGAGAAAAATTTGCTCCACCTGGCATCAGGGGCTATGCCTATTCTTTATGCAACAAATATGAGTCTTGGTGTGGCTGTTCTAAACCGCCTTGCAAGGATTGCTTCAAAAACATTAAGAGAATTTGACATAGAGATCGTAGAGCAACACCACAGGCACAAAAAAGATGCTCCAAGTGGCACTGCGATGACACTTGCAGGAAGTGTAGCTGAGGCAAGAGATTTAAATTTAAAAGATGTTTTAGTAACTGGTAGAGCCGGTATGGTAGGGGCTAGGAGCAAAGACGAGATCGCAGTCATGGCACTTCGTGGTGGAGATGTGGTAGGTCGCCACACGGTTGGCTTTTATAATGACGGTGAGTTTATAGAGCTAAATCACACCGCAACGAGTAGGGCAACCTTTTCAAAAGGTGCGATCAGGGCTGCTATTTGGCTAAAAGATCAAAATAGTGGCCTTTACTCGATAGATGATAGTTTAGGGCTTGATGATTAAATTTGTGCTTGATGATGTAGAGAACTACAAGCTAGAATTTGGTGATAAATTCTACATGCCAGAGCATGAAAAGCGCCAAAATTTAAGAACTGGTGATATAGTAAAGCTTATATTTAGATTTGAAGATGATGAGTTTGCTCAGGTTGAGCGCATGTGGGTGGTCATTAACGAGACAAATAACGGCTAATTTACCGGCATTTTAGACAATGAACTATTTCAAAAGGCTGTTTAAATGCTGGCGATGAGATCAAGTTTAACTACAAAAATGTTCTTGAAATTTACAAAGATGATGAAAACTAAAGGAAAAAAATGTGTGCAATAGTTGGTATTATAAATTCTAAAGATGCAGCAAAGACTGCCTATTATGCGTTATTTTCTATGCAGCATCGCGGCCAAGAGGCGAGTGGCATTAGTGTTTGTGATGACGGAGAAATTTCTACGCACAAGGGTAATGGCCTAGTTACAGAGGTCTTTAATGAAGAAATTTTAAGATCACTAAAAGGTGATATGGCGATCGGTCACAACCGCTATGCAACGGCTGGTAAAAACTCAGGTCGTGACGCCCAGCCAATAGCCGCTAATTACTCTTTGGGGCAGATTTCGATAGTCCATAATGGAAATTTGGTAAATAAAGATGAGGTTAGAGATGAGCTTATTAAGGATGGTGCGATATTCCAGACAAATATGGATACTGAAAATATCATCCATCTAATCGCAAGAAACCATAGCGAACACTTGCAGGACCGTATTATTGCAGCACTTGATAAGATAAAAGGTGCTTATTGTCTGCTTATCCAGTCACGCCATAAAACCTTTGCCATAAGAGATCGCTGGGGTGTTAGGCCACTAAGCCTTGGCAAGCTAAAAGATGGTGGATATATCGTAGCTAGTGAGACTTGTGCTTTTGATCTTGTGGGGGCTAGCTTTATAAGAGATATCAGGCCTGGTGAGATGATAGTCTTTGAACATGGAAAAAGTGAGTTTCAAAGCATTCAAATTTATGAGCCAGATCCTAGAATATGCGCATTTGAATATATCTATTTTGCTCGCCCAGATAGCGTGATAGAAGGTAAAAGCGTCTATGAAGTTAGAAAAAAAATGGGTGAAGTACTAGCTAAAAAGAGCAAAATTAAAGCAGATTTCGTCGTACCTGTACCAGATAGCGGAGTACCAGCAGCGCTTGGGTACGCAAATGAGAGCAAAATCCCATTTGAGCTAGCTATCACTAGAAACCACTATGTGGGTAGAACCTTCATCGAGCCAAGCCAAGAGATGAGAAATTTAAAAGTTAAGCTAAAACTTAACCCTATGTCATCGGTTCTAAAGGGTAAAAGTATCGTTGTTATCGATGATAGTATCGTTCGCGGTACTACTTCAAAAAAGGTGGTTGATCTTTTAAGACATGCGGGCGCTAAAGAGATTCATTTTAGAGTCGCATGCCCTGAGCTTAAATACCCTGAGCGATACGGTATCGATACGCCAAGCTTTGAAGAGTTAATAAGCTCTAAAAAAAACGCAGAGGAAGTAAAAGAATATATCGGCGCAGATAGCTTAGAATTTTTAAGTATAGACGAACTTAAAGAAAGTATCGGCAATGAGCGAAGATATTCGCTTGTAAGCTTTGATGGTGACTATTTCATAAAGTGAAAAATTTAGCAATTTTTTTGCTTGTTGCACTATTTTTTAGTGGTTGCTCACAAAAGAATCCAAGCAAAAAAGACGAAATTTCTATTTACGTAAGCTACTATGAGATAAATGGCACAAAACAGCAGCTACAAATAAAAACCGTTCAAAATTTTGTAGAACAAAATGCTAGTGTGCCATTTTTTGGTGTAGTAAATTTTTTAGCAGAAGATAAGATTTTAAATGCTTATTCGCTTGCAAAGGGTACTATAAACGTACTTGAGGTAAATAATAGCTCTATAAATTTAAATAAATCAAGTGATATACTAGCTTTAAAAAAAGCTAATGAGATAAAATTTTATGAGATAAGGCCTGATGTACTTGAGAGCGTTAAATTTAGCTCACAAAATAGTGTTTGTGGCGATTTTTTGTTACAAAAGCCAGTGCATGTAAATGTAGCAACAAACTACTATTTAAGAGATGATAGCTTTTTTGCAAGCTTAATAGAGGCAAATTTCTTTTATAAAAAAGGTGCAAAGATCCTAAAAAAAGAGTTTGTTTATAATATAGCCGAGACTAAAATCCTTGAAGAAGCAAAAGAATTTACACAAAAAATAAAGCAACTTTTCTTAAATGACTTACAAAAATTGGGTAGGCTACTTGACATACTTTGTACTTTTTAAAACTTTAACTTAAAAAATCGTGTTTATTGCAGATGCTAAAAAGATAAAATTTACTCTAAAATCAAACTAAGACTTAACGTTTTATCCTATGAAATTTGTAAAAATTTGCTTTAAATTTGACTTAGTAGCAATTTAGTTTTGTGATATTCATGCCATTTTTAAAATAAGGCGGATATGGCATATATACGGTAAATGGTGTGCTTTTTTGCTTTGGTAAATTTTTGGCTACATCAAATTTATATTCAACTGTATTTGGCCTCTCGTCCTTATCTGTACCAAGAACCCATGAGAAAAATGAAAGCCCACTTGGCTTAAAAAATGCTTCCCCACCAAGGTCATTTTTATTTAGCGGTTGATTGATTAGTTTGACTGTCAGCGTGCAGTTGCTAATTGTAAATTTACCGATATTTCTCACTTGCCCCTTAAAAACAATACTCTCATTTCGCAAAATTCGCTCACTTTTTACATTTTCGAGCATACCTTTTTTTGTATATTTATCAAGCACTAGCATCAAAAAAACAGCAAGTGTGGTTGAGACTAGAATGTTTGTAAAAAATAGTGATAAAAATAACTTTCGCTCAGCTCTAAGTGAGAGAACAAGAAATAAAATGGAAAGCAGAGCAATCGCAAAAAGAACGATAATATGAACGATCGTAAAATATGCTGAGCTCATCAAAAACACTCCACTTTTTTAGAGATATTGTAGTCTATAAATGCGAAATCATTGATAAAATCTTTAACCTCAATGCTTTGCTTTGGCAAAAATTCCTCGTTTAAGATGATTCTTTTTCTAGCAAATGGATTAAGTGAGTTAAAAAAATCTTTCATATTTTGCCTTGAGCTTAGATAGAAGTCAAGCTCGATTTTACAGATACTAAGTGCATTATTTGAATTATTTGTAATATTAAAATCAACCATTAGTGCATCAACATATTGAAGCTGCTTGGTGGTTATTTTGCTTATGCTAACTGGTCTTAAATTTTCATTTATATATTTGTTTACGTAGTAATTACCTACAAAAAGTCCGAAAAAAGCAGCCAAAATAAATAAAAATCCTATCTGCCACCACGACTTTATCGCGATAAAAATTCCTAAAAGCACAATTAGTATAAATGCTAAAAATATCCAGCCATAGGTTAGAAAATCAATGAGCTTTGCATTTTGCAATACAAAAAGCAAGTTGTGCTTAATGCTATTTAACATCTCGCGATCTTTTCTCTTCAATGCCGCTCATGCCAAAACGCCTGGCAAGTTCGTTTTTTACAGCATCTGGATGGATATTATGGGCTGAAAGTGCTACAAGTGCATGAAAGCAAAGGTCGGCTGCTTCATAGATCAGATCATCTTTTGCTTTTTGCTCATTTTGCTTTGAGTTTTCTGCGAAACTAAGATCCTTTGCGGCCATTATAAATTCGCCAGCCTCTTCGCCAACTTTCTTTAAAATTTGATTTTCACCTTTTTTAAAAAGACTTGCCACATATGAAGTTTCAGGGTTAGCATTTAGCTTTCTATCTTCTATCACATGGTAAAGCTCATCAAGCACACCATAATTTATTTTTTTGACTTCAACTTTTGTATCTAAAATTTTGCTGTCATGTAAATTTATTTCATTAAAAAAGCACGACCTTGCTCCAGTGTGACAAGCAGCGCCTCCGTTTTGAATCACTTTTAAAAGCAAAGTATCGTTGTCGCAGTCCAAAAAAGCAGCTTTTATCTCCTGAGTATTACCACTTTCTTCGCCTTTTTTCCAAATTCTATTTTTGGTGCGTGAAAAGTAGTGAGCGTAACGGCTAGATAGACTTAAATTTAATGCTTCTTCATTCATGTAGGCAAGCATTAAAACTTCATTTGTGGCATGATCGCAAACCACTACCGGAAGCAATCCACCAACTTTTTTCCAGTCTATACTTTTTGTTACGCTATTCATTTTTATCTCTCGCTTACTGAGCTAGCTCTTGCTTTATCTTTTGCGTCTAGCCAGATATTTGGCACAGCTCCGCCAGGTGTTAAGAAAATTTTAGCATCTTTGTTTTCTTTTAGAGCTTCGTTAAATTTGTTTTGCGTCTCGATTTGCTTTAAATTTAGTAGATTTTGATCTACGCTTTTTGCAACCTCTTTGTTTGCATATGCGGTTGCATCAGCCTCGATTTTAATGGCATCAGCCTTACCTTTTGCTTCAATGATAGCAGCTTTAGCGGTACCTTCTGCAAGTGCGGCTTGTTTTAAGGCTTCTTGATTTGCTCTTTCTACTTCGTATTTTGTTCTTTCAGCTTCTTGTTTTGCGATCTGAACACGCTCAATCTGCTCTTTTACCTTTGAAGGCAAGATGATCTCACGAAGCTGGACTGTTAAAAGCTCAACTGGCTTATTTGGCTGAGAGTCGATGTCTTTTCTTATGCCATCATCGATTTGTCTTGCTAGATCGTTTCTCTTTGTTGGAAGCTCTTCTGCTGTATATTTACCAGCGATACTGCGAACCACGTCACGAACGACAGGATCAACTATCTTGCTCTCCCAGCTAAGACCCCAAGAGGCAATAGTTTGAGGGGCATTTTCTGGATTTAAACGGTATTGCACAGTAATATCAATGCTAACTGGTAAATTCCTAGCATCAAGTACTGAAATAGAATTTTTACGTAAAATTCCAGCGCCAACGCCTTGATATGATTTTTGCATTGATTCGCCCATATCCTCGCCAGAAGTATAGTTTATGATCCTAACTCTGGTGTCCACGATGATGATATCTTGGATAAAAGGTAAAAAGAAGTGAAAGCCTGGTTGTAAAGGATTTGGCTCATATTTACCTGCTGTAGACTTTATGCCAACTTCACCTGAGTGAATCACTTTAAATGGCTGTGTGATAGCAAAAATAGCAATAATTGCAATTACAATGTAGGCAAGTGCTCCAAATTTACCAAAACCACTTGGTAGATTTGGTATTTTAAAATCCTTTTTAAAAGGTGGCTCTTTGTCACTATTTTGACCTGAGCCTCTGTTGTCATTACCTGGCTTTTTTTTATTGAAATAATCGTTTAAATCAGCGGGCATTTCGTTCCTTTAAATTTTTAAATATATGTTAAAAATGATTCATACTTTTTGTTTAGACCATAAACTACGTCAAAATAAGCTTTTTGTAGTCTCTTTGTCACTTCACCTCTAGCTCCGTTACCAATGATGCGGTTATCTATGCTATTTATCGGTGTTACTTCAGCTGCAGTACCTGTGAAAAATGCCTCGTCAGCTGTGTAGGCCTGATCTCTTGTGATGCGCTCTCTTCTTACTTCGATGTCAAGATCGTGAGCAAGTCTTATGACTGTATCTTGAGTGATGCTAAGTAGGCTGTTGTCATTTGGTGGAGTGATTAAAACGCCATTTTCAACGATAAAGAAGCACTCGCCAGGACCCTCAGCCACAAAGCCCTCACTATCAAGAAGTAGTGCCTCGTCGTATCCAGCCTCTTTTGCCTCGTAGTTTGCCATTTGTGAGCTTAAATAGTTTGAGCTAGCTTTTGCTCTGTTCATTTGAGCAGCAGGTGCGAGTTTGGCAAAGCTTGAAATTTTAACTCTGATGCCTTTTTCTAGGCCTTCATCGCCAAGATAAGCACCCCATTCCCATGAAGCGATAGCAGTTTGCACCGGTGCTTTTGTGTGAGCTACACCCATTACGCCGTATCCTAAAAATATAAGTGGGCGGATATAAACATTGCCATTATATTTATTTGCACGAAGAAGCTCTATTTGTGCTTTTTCAAGCTCTTCCTCAGTGTAAGGTACATTTAAAACAGTCATTTTCGCTGATCTTAAAAGCCTTTTTGTGTGATCTTGAAGTCTAAAAATAGCTAGACCTTTTTTTGTTTTATAAGCTCTTGTGCCTTCAAATACGGCATTAGCATAGTGTAAAGAGTGAGTTAGAACGTGTACTTTTGCATCGTCCCATTTAACTAATTTTCCATCCATCCAGATAAATTCTGAAGCATTCATTGTTAAACCTTTCTTTTTTCTTAGAAATTTTGGTCTGAGTTTATCTAAAATTGCTTTAAATTTACATTTCTAATACCAAAATTTGCAGATATTACCCGCCAAAACTACTTATCTAAAAGCTCTTGTATGATCTTTGCCATCTCGTCGATTGATGAAGCTGCGCTTAAATTTATTAGGTATTTGCCGCTTACTACAAAAGCTGGCACACCGCTAATACTTGCAACATCATAAGAGGCAAACCATGCGTCTAAAAGCTCTTTTGCTCGGTCGCTATTTAGTGCTTTTTCGTAGTCGTCCTTGCTCACGTGAGCTGCTTTAAGGGCTAAATTTATAAATCTCTCTTTGTCTTTGCCATCATTAAAATCATCTTTTTCATCATGTCTTGCTTTATAGATCGCAAATTTTGCTTGCTTAAATTTTGACTCATCGCTTAGTAGATCAGTGCCATTTGCCTCATCTATCGATATAAGAGCGGCAAAAATTTTACTCGCGGTCTCGCCAAGCTTGCCTTTTGTGCTTAGGTGATATGGGATAAATTTCACATCTTCAAGCTTTGACATCAGCTTTTTTGTAATCGTTCGGTCAAATTTATAGCAGTGTGGGCAGTCGTAGCTAAAGACCTTAACGACCGAGTTTTTAGGCACATTAAGCGGTTTTACTAGAGTTTGATACTCCACACCTTCAGTTAGTGCTGATAAATTTAGCGCAAAAAACGCACTTAAAATTAGCATTTTTATAAGCTTCATCTTTGCTCCTTATTTTACAAGATCAGCTAGCACTTTTGCGGCGTGGTCTTTGGCTTTTACGCTTTTATAAATTTTAACTATCTTGCCGTCTTTGTCGATCACAAATGTGCTTCTTGCGATACCAAGATACTCTTTGCCATAGTTTTTCTTAACTTGCCAAACGCCATAAAGCTTTGAAATTTCTTTATCCTCATCACTTAATAGAATGTGCTTTAAATTTTGCTTTGCTATAAAGCCAACGTGAGACTTCACACTATCTGGGCTAACGCCGATTATAACTGTATCGTTTTTGATAAACTGATCGTAGTTTGCGCTAAATTCGCAAGCCTCAGTTGTGCAGCCTGGAGTGTTATCTTTTGGATAGAAGTAAAGCACTACATTTTTGCCTATAAAGTCCTTTAGTGCGACCTTTACGCCATCTTGATTTAGTGCTTCAAACTCTGGCGCTTTGTCGCCAACTTCAAGCGTTATCTTTCTCTCCATATCTTCGCTCATTTCATCCCCTTTCTCTTATCTTCTACGCTTTCGCCACCTACGCTGATGTTGCTAGCATCGTGAGTTTCTATGAAAATCATCACCGCCTCTTTTTTCTTGCCAAGCACTCTTACAAGCGTCTCAGTCACCTCTTTAAAAACTTGATCTTTTTGTTCTTTTGTCGGCTCTGGGCCTGCTATTTTGATATTAACATAAGGCATTGTTGCTCCTTTTTAAGATGTAAAATATTAGCCAAAATGAGTGAAATTTCAGATTAAAGCCTTTATTTAAGAATTTGGCATTAAAATACAAAAACTTGTTACTAGGAGCGAAAAATGGACTACAACAAACATAACAAAGGCTTTGTTTGTTTTATGTATAGCTTTGGACGAAACAGGATAGTTTATGCTGTTTTGATGTTTTTAGTCATATTTTTGCTTGGTTTTTTGACATTTGGCTCAAGTGCTCAAGCTGACATTTTAAATTTACAAATAGCCCTTAGTGTCATGCTTTGCGGGCTTTTACTCATCCTTGTAAATCCAAAAATTTTTATCATTAAGCTAATTGGCTATTTAATTTCACTTGCTGGTGTTATGATAGCTCTTCACAATGCAAATTTACTAGGCGAAGGCTTTAGCTTATATTTTTACGCAAGCCTAGTTTTTGGCGCATTTATGATGCTCATGCTTCTTAGCTGGTTTGTTTACAACGCAAGAAGCAGTGAGATAAATGAAATTTAGTTCGCCACTCCCATAAGCACACTTGCGTAGGTGTTTTGCTTAGGCTCTGAGCTTGTTGCATCATTTACATTTATGCGGCCAGTCTCAAGCCCAGCCTTTATGAGTGCTTCTTTTACTGCATTTGCACGCTCATTTGCTAGCTCAACTAGTTTTTCCTTATCCACTTCGATAGCTTTTATTGCCTCTTCTCTTAAGGCCTTATCACTTTTATCTTTAGCGTTTGGAACGAGAGAATTTAGCACGGTAATATAATCTTTGCCACTTGAGGCGATTATTTGATTTATCTTTTGATCAAGCTTTTTTTCTTTAAAGTAGAGCACATCTATTTCAGAGTAAGTAGGCGTGATGCTAAGTTTCATCATAGGCTTTGCAGTGGTTAATTTTATAAAATCAGCTATTTTTGGTGCTTCTGAGCTTATTAGCTCGCTGCTTCCAGCAAGAAAATCAATAGAGCTAAGATCCTTGCCGCCAAGCCCTAGAGCATTACCCAAAAATCTAAACGGAGCTAACGTAATGTCTGCAAAGAGTTTTTTAACAGCAGCCCAAATGACACCGCCATATTTAAAGTCAGGATCGTCTAAATTTCCCTCAACTGGAAGGTCGATATTTATTTGATTATTTTGATCGCTTAATATCAATATAGCAAGCGAAAGTGGCAAATTTACAGCATCTTTTGAATCAACCTTTTCTCCAAGTGTGAGTGTGTCAAAATTTATAAGATTTGAGCCGTTTAGTTTTGAATCAACAACGCTATAATTTAGATTTAAATTTAACTTACCTTTTTTTATTTTATAACCCAAAAATTGTCCGCTATATGGCGTTATGTCGATTAGATCGATGTCTTTAAAATCAAGCTTAATATTAGTATTTTGCTTTAATTCAAAAGGAAATAGTTTTGCTGTAATCTGAGAAAAGCCATTTTTGCCAACTGTGCCTTTAAACTCGCCTGAACTTGGACGTTTTTTATCGATGTCAGTTAGCTTGCCATTTAGATTTGAAATTTTCGTAGCAAATGGCATAAATAGTGACGCATCTGAAAAATCAACCTCGCCATTATTAAGTGAGAAATTTTTTATACTAAAATTTAGCTCGTCATCTTTTTTACTAGCTGCCTTTTTGCTCTCAGTTTTTTGCTCATTTTGGACTTTATTTTTATATTCTTTTACGATTTTGCTTAGATTAAATTCGCGCTCTTTACTTAGATGAGCCTTGATAAACGGCGAATTTAAAGCAACTCCAGTAATTTCAAGATTATTTTTAAAAAGTGAAATTTTATCCACTTCTAAACTTTTAAACGTGATTAGCTTTTCTTTATTTTTATCATCTAATCTAATATCTTTTACGCTAAGCTTTGCATCCGCTTTTATATCTTTTGCATAGTGAAGCTCGGCGTTTGCACTCATCTCTCCACTTGAAAGGTCTGCCTCTAAAAATGGCTTTGCGTAGGCAAAATATTTTGGCAAATTTTTATCTTCAAGTTTGATTTTAGCAGTTATATCAAGTGGTTCAAGTTTGATCTTTGAGGTTAGGTCCAAATTTAGCTTTTGCGAGCTTTTTATATCCACTTTCGCGTCAAATGGCTTACTAAAATCGCTACTTAAATTTGCTATTTTTACAAACAAATTATCAAATTTATGAGTGATCTTCTCGCCTTCAAAAAGATGCGTCAAAGCGATACTAGCATTATTTACATTGATATTTTTTATATCAAATTTAAACTCATTTTCTTTGCTTTTTGAAGCTGATGTATTTTCTTTTTTAGTTTTAGTGCGATGATTAGCTGTTTTTGCCGGCTCTTTCTCACCAAGTCCAAGCTGGTTTATCACGCTTAAGCCGCTATCATTTAACTCTGAGTTAAATTTTGGTCTATTTACATCGATATTCTCAGCACTCAAAGCCATATTTAAAATATCAAATTTGATCGTTTTTGTAAGCACATTAGCGATATCTAAAATCTCTTTATTTTTTGCCTTTAAATTTATACCATTTATACTAATCTCATCAAGAGTTGCAAGGCTTTTATTGGTATCTTGAGCGAAGCTAATGTTTGAGATTTTAGCCCCTGCTACATTTGCATTCGCATTTTTACTAAGTGGAGCATTGATACCATCAAACGCTATTTTTTCAAGCGTTAGAGTGGTTTTATTATTTGCTAAATTTGCATTTAAATTTGAGGCATTTATATCTTTTAGATTTACTAAATTTTTACTGGTTTCGTCTATTTTTAGGGCATTTGCATTTATGCTATTTAGTGCAGCTGTCGCATTTAGCTCACTTTTTTCATTTAAATTTGCTAAAAGTGAAATATCGTTTAAATTTAGTGATTTTAAGCTTGCTGTTATTGCATTTTTAAATGACACATCGCTTAAATTTATGGCATTTAACTCTAATTTAGCATCTATCTTGTCTGCTATCTTACTTGATAGATCAAATTTTGGAAGCTCTAGCTCACCAAGACTTAGTTCGTTTTTGCCCTCATCTATGTTTAGCGATTTTACATTTAAAAAGCTATCCTTTAAATTTATATTTGTAGCGTTTTCATCGGTAATTAAAGTGTAATTTATTCCTAAATTTATGACCGCATTTTTAAGATTTAGTGTGTCATTATCGATAAAGCTAATCGCCACTGGATCGATACTAAAGTTCTTTATGCTGATATTGCCCTCGATTTTTAGGGGATTTAGCTTGATATCGCCATTTAGATCGATCTTGTGAGCTAGAGTCGAGTTTGAGTCAAAAATATGGCTGCCTGCACTATTTTTCTTCGTATTTAGCGAGCTTAGCTCGTAGTTTATATCATCAAAATTTACGTTAAATGGCTTTGTTAAATTTTGGTCAATATATGAAAATGAGCCTTTGATGATTTTTGCGTTATTTAGGGCAAAATTTATAGAGCTAGTGCTGTTATCTTCGGTAGTTGCGTTATCATCGTTTATAAAATTACTAAAGTTAAATTTTGAATTTTTATCTCGTAAAATTTTGACATTTGGCTCTTGAAGCCTAAAAATATCAACTTCAACTAATTTTTTAAAGATAGAAAATGGCTTTAGCTTGATGTCGATTTGCTTTGTGCTAAAAAGTGGCGAAGTAGTGTTTAACTCGGTGTTTGTGGCATTTAGTTCAAAGGTAAATGGATTAAATTTAGCGTCTGCTACAAAAAGTGTTGCGTTGTAGTCTTTTAGATACTTTGGAACGATATACTTAATGCCATAAGGTACTCCAAAAAATCCAAGAAGAGTATAAATAAGCAAAAGTGAAACTAAACTTATACCTGAAATTAGGGCTATTTTTTTATTTTTATTCATTTAAATTTTTACCTTGAAGTGATCTAAAATAAACTTTGATTTTACTTTAAATAAGGTTAAATTCTAGTTAGAAATTTCTAAATTTTTAGACGTTAAATTTACATTTTAGTTAATAATACTTTTATAAAATTCGTATTACCATTTCACAAATACCTTTTAAACAAAGGATGCAGTGATGAAGAAAATTTTGCTTGTCTTTTTTCTGTTGTTCGGCACTCTTTCTTATGCAAATGAAAATGCCGTTGTGGTCGCTATCGAGGAGCAAACACCTCGTATAAATCCACTCTACGACGAGGATCACGATCCTACGCTTTCGCTGGTTTTCTCTGGTCTTACTATCCACGATGAAAATAGCCATGTAGTGCCAGAGCTTGCTAAGTCTTGGCAGGTGAGTGAAGATGGCTTGGAGTATATTTTTGAGCTAAGAGATGATGCTTTTTGGCATGACGGGGTGAAATTTAGCGCAAAGGATGTTAAATTTACCATTGAAGCAGCTCAAGATAAGAAGCTAAACGCGCCAGCTATTTCAAACTACGAGGTGGTAAAAAGCGTTGAAATTTTAGGGGATTATAAGGTCAAGATCACGCTTAGTGAGCCGTTTCCGCCGTTTCTTGATGCGCTTAGTTTTGGCGTGTTGCCTGAGCATATCCTAAAGGGCATAGATATCTCGACTGATAAATTTAACGAGGTTCCAGTAGGAACTGGCGCATACAAGCTAGTAAAATGGAAAAAAGATGAGAGTTTAGAGTTTGTGGCAAATGAGAAATTTTACAAGGGCGAGCCAAAGATCAAAAAGGTATTTTTTAAAATTGTCGGCGATGAAAATTTAAGACTTTTAGGCCTAAAAAGCGGTGAGATCGACGTCGCGCTCATCTCTCCAACAGGGGTAAATTTCATAAAAGATGATAAAAAACTTGACCTGCTTAAGTTTAAAAGCGCGGACTATAGGGCTTTGATGTTTAACTTTGAAGATCCTCTTTTTCAAGATAAAAATGTAAGGATAGCCCTAAACTACGCGGTCAATAAAGATGAGATAGTTAAAAATTTATTCCACGGATATGCAAGCGTTGCAAACAATCCGATAGAAAAAAGCTTTGCAAACGACGACGAGTTTAAATTTAGCTACGATCCGCAAAAGGCTAAAGAGCTACTTGAAAAGAGCGGCTTTAAGAAAAACAAAGCTGGTTTTTTTGAAAAAGATGGCAAAGAGCTTAGCTTTGATATCTACGCCTTTAATAACGACGTTTTAAGGGTCAATCTAGCCAAAATTTTAAGCAGCGAGTTTGAGAAATTTGGTGTAAAAGCCAAAGCCTACGCAAAGCCAAAAACAGCCTTTGATCTAAGTAAGGTAGATAGTTTTGTGATCGGCTGGGGAAGCCCATTTGATCCAGACTTTCATACGTATAGAATTTTTGGCGGATTTGCCGATGTGAGCATAAATGAAAATGGCTGGAACTTTAGCCACTACAAGGACGCAAACGCCGATGAGGCCTTAAAAAACGCGAGATATACAAAAGATGTGGAGCTTAGGAAAAAGCACTATAAAGAATTTCTGAAAGCGCTTCATGAAAACCCACCTTACATTTTCATAGTCTATCTTGACTATCCGCTCGTCTTTAACAAGAAAATTTCAGGCATAAAGACGCAAATTTTAGGTCACCATGGAGCTGGATTTTTATGGAACATAAGAGAGTGGCAAGTAAAGTAGTGGATAAAAACTTTGTTTAGAACCATTTTAAAAACAGCGATCTCAAACCTTGGATTGCTGTTTTTCATCTCATTTTTTCTATTTTTGCTCATATATTTTTTGCCAGGAAACGTCACTGACGCGATGTTTTTGCGGAGTGAAGCGCTAAGCGTGGCTATAAAAGAGCAAATTTTAGAAAATTTGGGGCTAAAAGATGGCTTTTTTGTGCAGTATTTTAGATGGCTAGCTCATTTTGTCGCAGGGGATTTTGGCACCAGTTTTGTAAGCGGAGCGAGCGTATCTCTACTAATTAAAGAGCGGCTTTTAAACTCGCTTATCTTATTTTTCGCCTCATTTTTTTTGATAGTTTTTTTATCCTTCTTCTTAGGATTTTTAAGCGCTATTTATAAAAATAAATTTGCCGATATCTTTATAAATTTTAGCTCCTTTTTGCTGGCTTCATTGCCGCATTTTTACATTGCGCTCGTACTAATAGCGATCTTTAGCGTCTATCTAAATTTGCTGCCAAGCTCTGGGGCAAACGAGCTAGGATCTAGCGGGGTTGGGGCTAAATTTATTATCTTGCCAACGCTTGCCATTATCTTGCCACACCTTGGCGCAAATGTGAAATTTGTAAGAGACAGACTAAATCAAAGCCTAAACGCTGACTTTATCCAAACAGCTCACGCTAGAGGTTTGGGGCGCGGCAAAATTTATCTTTTCTCCATAAAGCACGCAAGCACCGATATAGTCTATTATTTCGCTACACTTGTGGCTGGCGTTTTTGCAGGCTCATACGTCATTGAGAGCATTTTTTCATTTCCAGGCATAGGCAAGCTTGGCCTTGATGCAGTGATCGCCAAAGACTATCCAGTCGCACTTGCGACCATTTTGCTAACGGCTGTTATTGTTGTTTTTGCAAATTTACTGGCTAAAATTTTTGCCATCTTGGCAGATAAGAGAAATTTATGAGAAAAGTCATATTTTTCCTAGCCTGTTTTGTATTTTTAGCGCTTGTCACATTTGCTTTTGTGACGCCGTTTTTCTCTAAATTTGAGCCAAATTTCACTGACTTTATGGCGGTAAATTTATCCCCAAGTGGTGAACACATCTTTGGCACTGACATCCTAGGCAGGGACAATCTCATAAGAGTGGCCTATGCGCTTAAAAACTCGCTTCTTATCTTGCTGCTAGCTGGCTTTTTAACGACGTTTTTCTCGCTCATTTACGCATATTTTGGCACGAGTAAGAGCAAAATTTACGAGAGCCTTTTTGACAAGGGGCTTGATGCCTTTTTAAGCATCCCAAACATCGTTTTTATCATGCTTTTTAGCTCATTTAGTAGTGGAGATATACTTATCACCTCTTTTATCATAGCCATTTGCTCGTTTATGCAGGGCGCAAAAGTTTTTATGCAAAATCTAAGACTTAATAAAAAGTGCGACTACGCCGAGCAGGCCGTGATAAATGGGGCTAGCAAATTTAGCCTGATCTGCTTTGAAATTTTGCCAAATTTAAAGCATTTAATAGTTAGTATCTTTGGCATAAATGCGATAAACGCAGTCGTCATGGAGGCCACACTTGGCTTTTTTGGCGTGGGTAGCGACGCAAATAAAATAAGCCTTGGTATCATGCTAAATGAGAGCAAAGAGGCGCTTTTTCTTGGCTCTTGGTGGATGGTGCTTTTCCCTGGCGTGACGCTCTTTTTGCTCATCCTTGCAACATCAATCATCACATCAAATTCAAAAAATGGCAATATAAAAATATGATAGAGATTAAAAATTTAAACGTTTTTTATAAGGATAAGAAGCTTTTGCGTGAGATTGATTTTGAGATGAGTGAGGGTAAATTTATAGGTATTACAGGTGAAAGTGGCAGTGGTAAATCGCTCTTTGCAAAGAGCCTAATAAGGCTTTTTGATGATGATTTTAGAGTGAGGGCGGATAATTTTAGCATTTATAAAAAAGATATCTTAAAACTTAGCCAAAATGAGCTAAAAGAGTACCGAAAAAAGGTTGCTGCGCTCGTTTTTCAAAACTCTATCGCCAGCCTTCATCCGCTCTTAAACGTGGGTGATCACTTTAATGCCTATCTTGGCGGCGATAATAAATCAAATAAAGAGCTTGCATTTAGCTATTTTAGGGAGTTTGGGCTAGATAATGCTAATCTCATCTGGCACAAATACTCATACGAGCTAAGTGGCGGCGAGGCGAGCCGTGTGCAGATCGCTCTGGCGCTTTGCCTGAAGCCAAAAATTTTAGTCTGCGACGAGATAACAAGCGGGCTTGATAGCATTAGCGGTAGCCACGTGGCGGGCATCTTAGAGAGCCTAAAGGGCAAGATGAGCGTCATCTTTATCTCGCATGATGAGGCGCTAACGAACTATCTTAGTGATGAGATCTGGCAGATGAGAGATGGGCGGCTAAATTTAAAGGAAAATGCGTGAAAATAAGGCTTGAAAACGTCTCAAAAAGTTTAAGCTTTAAGGAGCATTTTAACGCTAGAGCTGAAGTGTTGCACCTTTTAGAGGGGATAAGTTGCGAGCTTGATGATGGCGAAAATTTAGCCATTTTGGGCCAAAGTGGCAGTGGTAAAAGCACGCTTGCAAAGCTCATATCATTTAGCGAGCCAAAAAGTGGGGGCAAAATTTATATAAACAATGAAGAGATCACGGACAAAAATGAGCTAAAAAAAGATATCAGATACATCTTGCAAAACCAAAAACAAGCCCTAAATCCAGCGCTAAAAGTAAAAACCGCGATCGCTCACGTGAGGTCATATCTTAAGCTTAGCTTTAGCGAAAATGAGCTCAAAGAACTCATGTCAAATTTAAATTTAAAAAATGAAATTTTAGAAAAATTCCCCTCTCAACTAAGTGGCGGCGAGGCGACAAGGGTTGGGATACTGCTAGCGCTTCTTTCAAAGCCAAAAATCCTAATCTGCGATGAGATAACAAGCGGACTTGACAACGAGACAAAGCAAAAGATCATAAATTTGCTTTTAAGCTTAGATGAAAAGATCAGTATCATCTTTATCACGCACGATATCTTAAGCGCGATGAAGATAGCGCAAAAGGTGCTAATAATCGAGGCTGGCAAGCAAGTAGCGTGGGGTAAATTTGATGATCTTGAAAGCCAAAATGTCCTTAAAAAATACCTCGATGCTACAAAAATTTATAAAAATAATCTTTGATATAATGCAAGCAAAAAGGGTCAAATTTGCTAGTTCATATCTGCTGCTCGGTCGATAGCCACTATTTTTTACAACGCTTAAGAAAAGACTTTCCAAATGAACGAATAGTAGGCTATTTTTACGATCCAAACATACATCCATATAGCGAATTTTTACTGCGTTTTGAGGACGTGAAGCGAAGCTGCGAGAAGCTAGGTATCGAGCTAATATGCGGCGAATACGACTACGAAGCGTGGCTTAGTGGCACAAAGGGACTTGAAGATGAGCCAGAAAAGGGCAAAAGGTGCGAGTACTGCTTTGACTTTCGTATGAAAGACTCCGCTAAAAAGGCACTTGAGCTAGGACTTGGTAAGATCACGACGACACTTTTGATGAGCCCAAAAAAGGACTTTTCTCAGCTTAAAAAGGCGCTTGATGAGGCGGTAGCTGGCTCAAATTTGGAGGCGGTCGCAGTTGATTATAGAAAAAATGGCGGCACAAGCGAGCAGTTTATCCTCGCTAAAAAAGATAAGCTCTATCACCAAAATTATTGCGGCTGCGTCTTTGCGCTAAAAAAACAGCGCGACTCGCAAAATTTGCCCCAAAGTGAGCTAATGAGCGAGCTGCACGCAAGGACACTTTATGGCAGCATAGAAGCTAGGCTTGAGCTTTATAAAAAGGTGTGCGAGTACGAGGCGAGAGGTGAGAAATTTCACCTTTTTAGAAGAAGGTTTTTAAACTACAGGCTTTTGCGCGCTAGTGTGAAATTTCAAAACGCTGTGATACCAAGCTATTTTGTGCTCTACTCTGGCTTTAAAAGAGAAAATTTAAAGCTAAATGTAGAAAATTCCTGCGAAATGGACGATGAGCTAAAAGAGGGTGCAATCTTTATGAGTATAGATCGCTTTAATAAATTTACAAACAGCAAATTTAAAAGCATTGATGAGCTTTGCAAAAGGCCGCTCGAGCTTGACGCTGAGATGAAATTTCGCCGTGATATAAGCGGAGAATTTTCGCAAAATCCTATCATTATCTTAGATGAGGTCAAAAAGGGTAGCTACGAAATTTACGCAAAGGCTGTTTTTTATAACGATAGCGAAGAAATTTTGGTTTTAGACTAAGAGGTGAGTTTATAAAATTTATCTTAAAGCAGTGAATTAAATTTTTGCCACATAAGGCGAAATTTAGAGATTTTTAAAAGAGGCTAATAATTTTTTTCTTAGTATAAATTTGTTACAATCGCCACAAATTTACATTACTAAGGCTAAAACGTGATAGACGTCGTAGAAATTCAAAAAATTCTCCCACATAGATTTCCATTTTTGCTTATCGATAGAGTTGTCGAGCTAGAGCCAGCTAAGAATATCGTCGCTTATAAAAATGTAACCATTGGTGAGCCGATATTTCAGGGGCACTTCCCAGGTCACCCGATCTATCCTGGCGTGATGATCATTGAAGGCATGGCACAAGCTGGTGGCGTGCTAGCGTTTAAGAGTATGAGCGACGAGCATCAGGCTGGTATCGAGAATAAAGTGGTTTATTTTATGAGCATAGACGGAGCAAAATTTCGCCATCCAGTCCGCCCTGGAGATAGGCTAGAGTATAGACTAAACGTGCTAAAACACAAAGGAAATATCTGGGTGCTTGAGGGCAAAGCATATGTCGATGATGTGCTATGCGCCGAGGCTGAACTAAAAGCGATGATAGTCGATAAATAGGCTTTAAGAAAAAGAGATACAATGAAAAATATCCACCAAACAGCCGTTATAGAAGATGGAGCGATCATTGGAGATGACGCAAATATCGAGGCTTATGCGTTTGTAAGTAAAGATGCGGTCCTTGGCAACAACGTCACAATAAAGCAAGGCGCAAGGGTGCTTGGCAAGACGAGGATCGGCGATAACTCTCGTGTATTTAGCTACGCGATTGTGGGTGACATCCCGCAAGATATCAGCTATAAAGATGAGATTGATACCGGCGTTATTATCGGCGAGCACGCAACTATACGTGAGTTTTGCACGATAAACTCAGGTACGCATAAGGGCGATGGTATAACAAGGATCGGCAATAACGCCTTTATCATGGCGTATTCTCACATCGCGCATGACTGCATAATAGGCAGCAACGTCATTTTGGCAAATAACGCAACTCTAGCAGGTCACGTCGAGCTTGGTGATTATGCTGTTGTGGGCGGTCTTACGCCTATTCATCAGTTTGTTAGAGTGGGTGAGAGCTGTATGATCGCAGGTGCAAGCGCGCTTAGTCAAGATGTTGTGCCATTTTGCCTAGCTGAGGGCAACAGAGCATATATAAGAAGCTTAAATTTAGTTGGCATTAGGCGTAGATTTGACAAAGAGCAAGTTGAAGAGCTAGTTCGCGCTTATAAATTTTTGTTTAATCAAGGCATCAGCCTAAAAGATCAAGCAAACGAACTGATCTCAAAAACCAGCGACGAAAACGTGAAGAAAATGTGTAAATTTATATTAGAAACAACAAGAGGAATTCCGCTTGCAAAAGGAAGAGATTAATGGCTAGAAAGTGTAATTTTTGTGGAGAGGCTGAGTCTGCCGAGAGAAGATTACTCGCTGATATCGAAGGAAATGCCTATATATGCGAGTATTGTATCGCTGCTGCATACGATATGATACATGGAGATACTAGCGTAGAAGAGAGTAAAAACGGCGAAACGATAGAGTATCAAAAGCTCACACCAAAGGAGCTAAAAGCGGTACTTGATAACTACGTGATCGGTCAAGACAAGGCTAAAAAGGTCTTTAGTGTCGGCGTATATAACCACTATAAGAGAATTTTTAAACAAAGCGACATCAAAGACGATACTGAAATTTCAAAATCAAACATCTTACTTGTTGGCCCAACTGGAAGCGGCAAGACGTTGATGGCTCAGACTTTAGCGAGATTTTTAGATGTGCCTATCGCAATTTGTGATGCCACAAGCCTAACTGAGGCTGGATATGTCGGCGAGGACGTTGAAAACATCTTAACAAGGCTCTTGCAAGCTGCAAATGGCGACGTGAAAAAGGCGGAGCAGGGCATTGTTTTTGTAGATGAGATTGATAAGATCGCTAGAATGAGTGAAAATAGAAGCATTACAAGGGATGTTTCAGGTGAAGGCGTACAGCAAGCACTTTTAAAGATCATCGAAGGAAGTGTTGTAAATATCCCACCAAAAGGTGGCAGAAAACATCCAAACCAAGACTTCATCCAGATAGATACGACAAATATTTTATTTGTTTGTGGCGGTGCATTTGACGGACTTCTTGATATTATCGAGAGAAGGGTTGGTAAAAATGTACTTGGGTTTAACCAAGAAAAACGTGGCAAAAATGAAAAAGAAAATTTACTAAGCCTACTTGAGCCAGACGATCTTGTAAGATATGGCCTCATTCCAGAGCTTATTGGCAGGCTTCACGTAGTAGCTACTTTGAACGAGATAACAAAAGAAGATATGGTAAAAATTTTAACTGAGCCAAAAAATGCGATATTAAAACAATACCAAAAGCTTTGTGCGATTGACGGTGCTACACTTAAATTTGATGATGAAGCACTTGAAGAGATAGCAAGTTTAGCTATCGAGCGAAAAACCGGGGCTAGAGGGCTTAGAAGTATAATGGAAGAGCTTATGACAGACATAATGTATGAGCTGCCAGAGTTAAAAGAGTATGATATTGTTATCTCAAAAGAGACTGTAAAAGATAAGGCAAAGCCAATTTTAATAAAACACGATAAGAAAATAGCGTAAAGGAAATAGATGTTTTTAGATCAGGTTATAGGTTTTTTCTCAAGTGATATGGGCATAGATCTCGGTACGGCAAATACACTTGTTTTGGTAAAAGATAAAGGCATAATAATAAACGAGCCTTCTGTTGTTGCAGTAAGACGTGAAAAATATGGCAAACAAAAAATTTTAGCGGTCGGGCATGCCGCAAAAGAGATGGTCGGAAAAACTCCAGGCGATATTGAGGCGATAAGGCCGATGAGAGATGGCGTTATTGCAGATTTTGATATGACCGAGCGCATGATACGCTATTTTATAGAAAAGACTCATAAAAGAAAAAGCTTTTTACGCCCAAGAATCATCATCTCGGTTCCTTATGGACTAACTCAGGTTGAAAGAAAGGCCGTTAGAGAAAGTGCCTTAAGTGCTGGTGCAAGAGAGGTATTTTTGATCGAAGAGCCTATGGCAGCAGCGATTGGCGCAAATTTACCAGTTCGTGAGCCACAAGGTAACCTAGTAGTTGATATCGGTGGTGGTACGACTGAGATAGGTGTTGTCTCGCTTGGTGGTCTAGTCATCTCAAAATCAATCCGCACAGCTGGCGATAAGATTGATATTAGCATTGTTAATTACATAAAAGAGAAATATAACCTACTAATAGGCGAGCGAACTGGCGAGGAGATAAAGATTGCCGTAGGTTCTGCCGTGCAGCTTGAAAAAGAGCTAAGCGTAGTGGTAAAAGGTCGCGACCAGGTAAGTGGTCTTTTAAGTAGAGTTGAGCTAACTAGCGAAGATGTGAGAGAGGCGATGAGAGAGCCACTAAAAGAGATCGCAGATGCGCTTAAAACCGTACTTGAGATGATGCCGCCTGATCTTGCTGGCGATATCGTGGAGACTGGTATCGTACTAACTGGCGGCGGAGCGCTTATTAGAGGACTTGATAAATTTTTATCTGATATCGTTAAACTTCCAGTTTTTGTAGCAGATGAGCCACTTCTCGCGGTTGCTAGAGGAACGGGCAAGGCACTTGAAGAGATTGGGCTTTTACAACAGCTGACAAATGAAGAGTAAGATTGTTCTTTTTGTTTTTATAGCATTGCTTGCTACGGCCTCAGTTTTCAAGGGAGAAATTTTAAGTAATCTTTCTATCGGGTTTAGTAACTATGCTACAAATTCATACGACAATTTTGCTAAAAGCGTGAAAGACTATATAAACGAGTATTTTAGGCAGGCTAGTGAGATAGAAAAGCTAAGAGCGCAAAATGAAGAGCTAGAGCGCTCAGCCACGCTTCTTTCTACTTTTGCGAACGAGCTAAATCAAATTTTAAAAGATAAAAACTCAACTGCCTATGCCCCAGCTGTAAAGCTTGTAAAAGGGCTTAGCTACGTGCATATCGGGGATTATAATAAAATTTGGATAAGTGAGTTTGAAGGATACGACCCAAATAAAATTTATGGACTCATCTATCAAGGAAATAGTGCTGGTATCGTCATCGCAAAAGATGGCAAGCCACTAGCTTACTTGCAAAATGATCCAAAAAGTATATTTGCAGTCTATATAGGAAATGAGAAAATTCCAGGCGTCGCGCATGGAAATCAAGGCCAAATAATGGTGAAATTTATCCCACAATGGCTCAGCCCAAAAGAGGGCGATGAGGTCTTTACGAGCGGACTTGACGGGATATTTTTTAGTGGGGTGCCAGTAGGGCGCGTGAGTAAAATTTTAAAAGAGAGCTCCTATCAAAGCGTGATAGTAGAGCCCTATGCAAAGCTAAACATACCAAACTACCTATACGTTGTAACAAAGGAAAAATAATGCCAAAAAGAACAGATATAAATACCATTTTACTAATCGGCTCAGGCCCTATCGTCATCGGTCAAGCCTGCGAATTTGACTACTCAGGCACGCAAGCAGCCAAGACGCTAAAAGAGCTTGGATACCGCGTAGTGCTCATTAACTCAAACCCAGCCACCATTATGACTGACCCAAATTTCGCCGATGCAACGTATATAGAGCCGATCACAAAAGATAGCATTTTAAAGATCATCGAAAAAGAAAATATTGATGCCATCTTGCCAACGATGGGTGGACAAGTAGCGCTAAATGCCGCTATGGAGGTCTTTGAGAGTGGCCTTTTAAAGGATGTCAAATTTCTTGGTGCAAACCCAGAAGCGATAAAAAAAGGCGAAGATAGACAAATTTTTAAAGCAACTATGCAAAAGATCGGCATGGACCTGCCTGAGAGTAGATATGCTTACAACATGGATGACGCGCTAAATGCAGCAAATGAGATAGGCTTTCCGCTCATCATAAGAGCTAGCTACACGCTTGGTGGTGCAGGAAGCGGCGTGGCTTATAATATGGATGAGTTTAAAGAGCTAGCCAACACCGGCCTTGACGCAAGCCCAATACATGAAATTTTGATAGAAGAGAGCTTGCTTGGCTGGAAAGAGTACGAGATGGAGGTTATTAGAGATAGAAATGACAACTGCATCATCGTCTGCTCGATCGAAAATTTTGACCCAATGGGCGTGCATACAGGCGATAGTATCACGGTCGCACCAGCTTTAACGCTAACAGATAAAGAGTATCAAGCTATGCGTGATGCTAGTTTTGCCATACTTCGTGAGATCGGCGTTGATACTGGTGGCAGTAACGTGCAGTTTGCCATAGACCCAAAAAGTGGTCGCATGATCGTTATCGAGATGAACCCACGCGTTAGCCGAAGCTCAGCCCTTGCAAGTAAGGCTACTGGCTATCCTATCGCAAAGGTCGCGACACTACTTGCAGTTGGTTTTAGCCTAGATGAGATCAAAAACGACATCACTGGCACACCTGCTAGCTTTGAGCCGGTGATTGACTACATCGTGACAAAGATCCCACGTTTTACATTTGAGAAATTCCCAGGATCAAACCCATATCTAGGCACTGCGATGAAGTCAGTTGGCGAGGTTATGGCCATTGGCAGGACATTTAAAGAGAGTATCCAAAAAGCGCTTTGCAGCCTAGAGCGCGATCTTTGCGGATTTAATAGCTTAAATTTAGAAAAAAATGCCTTGGTTTATGGCATCAGAAATGCAAACGAGCAGAGAATTTTATATCTAGCGCAAGCCTTTAGAGATGGATTTAGCGTGGCGGAGGTGCATGAGTTTAGCAAGATCGATCCTTGGTTTTTGGAGCAAATTTATGAGATAGTTAAATTTGAAGATAAGATCGATATGGATATCTTAAACAACGAAGAGCTACTGCGAGAGGCTAAAAGCATGGGCTTTTCAGACAAGATGATAGCTGTGCTTATAAATGAAAAAGACGATCTTGAGCTTAGCCAAAATGATATCTATTTTGCTAGGCAGAAGCTTGGCATCGAGCTTGAATACAACGAGGTCGATACTTGCGCTGGCGAATTTAAGGCGCTAACCCCATATCTTTACTCAACCACAAATATCACTAAATTTCCTAAAAAAGAGCTAGCAAAAGACGCTAAAAAGGTGATGATAATAGGCGGCGGTCCAAACAGGATCGGCCAGGGTATAGAGTTTGACTACTGCTGCGTGCACGCAAGCTACGCACTAAGAGACCTTGGCGTAAAAACGATAATGTACAACTGTAACCCAGAAACCGTCTCAACCGACTACGACACGAGCGATATTTTGTACTTTGAGCCGATCGATTTTGAGCACGTGAGATCAGTCATCGAGCGCGAAAAGCCAGATGGTGTGATCGTGCATTTTGGCGGCCAAACTCCGCTTAAATTTGCAAAACGCCTAAGCGTGATCGGCGCTAAGATCATCGGCACAACCGCAAGAGTGATCGATGTGGCCGAGGATAGAAAGAAATTTAGCGAATTTATAAATAAAATAGGCGTCCTTCAGCCTAAAAACGACACCGCCACTAGTTTAGAAGAAGCCTTGCAAAAAGCTGCTACTATCGGCTATCCAGTACTCGTTCGCCCAAGCTACGTTTTAGGCGGTAGGGCGATGAGAAGGGTGCATAACGAGAGCGAGCTAAAAGAGTATATGAGTGAGGCGGTAAAGGTTAGCAACCACTCGCCAGTGCTACTTGATAAATTTTTACAAGACGCAAAAGAGCTCGATGTAGACGCGATATGTGACGGCAAAGAGGTATATATAGGTGCTATAATGGAGCACATCGAGGAGGCCGGAATTCACTCTGGCGACTCAGCTTGCATATTGCCACCGATGAGTTTAAGCGCAGAAATGATAAAAAAAGTGGAGAAGCAAACCAGAGATATCGCGCTAAATTTAGGTGTCGTTGGCCTTATGAATATCCAGTTTGCTATCTATGAAAACGAGCTTTATATGATCGAGGTAAATCCTCGCGCGAGCAGAACCGTGCCGTTTGTGAGTAAGGCCACTGGCGTGCCTATGGCAAAGGTAGCAACAAGAGTTATGTGGCAGGGAAATTTACGTGAGGCACTTAAATTTTATGATGATTATAGGGTTGTTTATGAGGACGGCGACATCCTAAAACCTCGCGTAAGTTCGCATATTTGTGTAAAAGAATGTGTATTGCCATTTAACAAGCTAAGTGGCGCCGATCTCATCCTTGGTCCTGAGATGAAGAGTACGGGCGAGGTTATGGGTATCAGTCACGATTTTGCAAGCTCATTTGCAAAGAGTCAGATCGCTGCGAGCAACACTTTACCAAGCAAGGGTAGGGTATTTTTGACATTAGCTGACGGCGACAAATCTTATGCGCCAGACCTTGCAAGAGAGCTAATAGCACTTGGCTTTAGCGTCATCGCAACTGGCGGAACGCATAAAATTTTAAGCGAAGCTGGCGTGGAGGCCGAGTTTGTCTATAAGATAAGCGAGGGCAGACCAAACGTCGAAGATAGGCTTAAAAACGGCGACATCGCACTTGTTATAAATACAAGCGATACAAAATCAAGTGTAGATGACGGCAAAAAGATCCGCCAAAATGTGCTTAGATTTAAAATTCCATATTTTACAACGATCCGTGCAGCACTCGCAGCTGCTAAGTCACTAAGTGCAGTTCAAACTAGCAAAGCGCTTGAGGTAAAAAGCTTACAAGAGTATCTAAGGAGTAGTAAATGATATTAGGTGGAACAGGTGGTTCAAATACAAAAACTGGATTAATTTTTGAAGGTAAAGTTGATTTGGCGACTTTTTTATCACAACAACGTAATTACAAGATAGATAAAGACTCGAATGTTTTTTATAAAGGTAAATATATTGCTAGCATTTTTAAAAAATATAAATTTTATGATTTTTTAAAAAGTAAAGGTATTGATTGGGCTACTATCATATCCAAACGTCTCTTGCCAGACGATAGCATTTACGTTATTGTTAATAATACGTTTTTTATAATAGAATGTAAATTTCAAAGAGTTGCTGGTTCAGTTGATGAAAAGCTACAAACATGTGATTTTAAGAAAAAGCAATATCAGAAATTACTTTCTCATTTAAATATGGAAGTTGAATACATTTATTTACTTAGTAATTGGTTTAGAAAGAAAGAATACAAAGATGTTCTAGATTATATTTTGTGTGTTAAATGTAAGTATTATTTTGAATATATTCCACTTCAAATTTTGGGATTACCAATACCATGAAAGATATCTTTAAGCTCATAAATGGCGACTGCTTTAATGAACTAGCTAAATTTAAAGGCGAGTTTGACCTTATCTTTGCAGATCCACCGTATTTTCTTTCAAATGGTGGGCTTAGCATCCAAAGCGGGCAGATAGTTAGCGTAAATAAAGGTAAGTGGGATGAGGGCACAAATATAGATGAGATCGATGAATTTAACCTAAAATGGCTCAAGCTTGCTAAGCAATCACTTAGTGACAATGGCAGCATAATGATAAGTGGGACATACCACAACATATTTTCTATCGGCAGGGCACTTCAAAAGCTTGATTATAAAATTTTAAACATAATTACGTGGCAAAAGACCAATCCTCCGCCAAATTTTAGCTGCAGGTATCTAACCCATAGCACCGAGCAGATCATTTGGGCTAGAAAAGATGAGAGACATAAACACATCTTTAACTATGAGCTTATGAAGCGGATAAATGGAGATAAGCAGATGAAAGATGTGTGGAGTTTTGCTGCGATTGCTCCTTGGGAGAAAGCATGTGGTAAGCATCCTACACAAAAACCACTTTCGCTTTTGATAAGGCTTATTTTGATGGCAAGTAATGAAAATAGTGTCATTTGTGATCCATTTGCAGGCTCTGCAACAACTGGTATAGCTGCAAATTTACTAGGTAGAAATTTTATAGGTATTGAAAAAGAGCAAGAATTTATAGATATTGCACTTAAGCGAAAGGCTGAGCTAGAAGCAAATTTTATAAATTTTAGAGATAAATTTAGTGATATAAAAATGCTTGAGAGCTTAAAATTTGGTTAGGTTTAATATGCTTTGATTTACAACGATCCGTGCAGCACTCGCAGCTGTTAAGTCGCTAAGTGCAGTTCAAACTGGCAAAGCACTTGAAGTAAAAAGCTTGCAAGAGTATTTATCTAAAAAATAATAAATTTAAGGCAGTTTAGCTTATAGCTAAACTGTTTTTAAAGTATTGCTGGAAGCAGTAGATGTCCATATATGGCATTTTGCTTTGAATTTTAGTCTAGCTTTCATCAATCTAGTAATATTAAAGCTTATGTTTAATATAATCTCACTCAAAAGGAGAGATTATGAAAATTTTAAATGCTTTTTTTGCGGGTATTATATTCGTCCTTGCTCCTATTTTTACGCTATTTGTTGGAATTTACAACAACTACTTTTCTTACTATGGTATAAGCGAGTATTTTAATGTTATTTTTGTTGATAACGTGCCTTTCTTATGGCTTTTGCCCGTATTTTTTATATTTGGGTATTGCTTTTTTTACGCGCCTTTTAGAAAAATTTTTAGAGCCTTTTATTTAGTTTTGCTGATAGTTTGTGCTTTTAGTTGGTATCCTGACTTTGGACGCACTTTAGGAGAGAATTATTTTATGAGTAAATCGCTATCTTTAGATATCTCATCAAATTTAGAAAATGAGCAAAAGACTGATGGAAAGATACTTTATGATGGACGAAGAGAAATTTATTTTTTAAGAAGCGATAATAATAAAGTCGTTAAAATTTCAAAGTAAAGTTTTACCTTTATTTAGTTAAAATGGCATAAAAATTTAAAGGTTTAAAATGCGTTTAAAACTCCCACACGTTCCGTATATTTCACATAAAATAGCAATAGATCTTCTAAATTGTGGTTTCGTAAGACTAAATAAAGGCATTGAGCCAATCGTAGCAAAAACAAGTGAAATTTTAATAGTCGATATTCAAAAAGAAAGAGCTTTAGATGAGCGAGTAAATGAGCTTTTGGAGAAAAATGAAGACGAGATGCAAACTATGCAAATTGACCGTAAAAATATGTTTTGGCTCGTCAAAAAGAAGCTTGCAGGCGAATTTGATGTAATCTTAACCCACGAAGATAGATTTAGTAATATCGCTCACAAAGTGCTTGAAACTATTTGGAAGAGTGGTCTTGTTGATTATAATGTATCTGAAAATCGTGTAAAAAATGTGATTTATAACTCAATAGACGAGTACTTAAAAAGCTATGAGAAGATAGAAGATGATGTTTATGAAATGATACAAAATTATAAACATAAGCTAATCCCAGGAACTGATGAATATGATCTTGTCTTTGAGCGTTTATATCAAGATGAGCTTAAAAAAAGAGGCATGCTTTAATGAAAGCTTACATTTATATTGAAAATGGTGTTTTTTTAGAAGCAAAAGCTTTTGGTGCTCACGGCGAGTGTGCAGGTGAGCTCGTCTTTAATACCTCAATGACTGGCTACGAAGAGATCATGAGCGATCCAAGCTATGCTGGTCAGTTTATCGTCTTTACTATGCCAGAAATAGGCATAGTAGGTATAAACGAAGACGATATGGAGAGTCTTAGAATTCATGCAAGTGGCGTTATAATGAGAAGCTACAACGAGACCCCGTCAAACTACCGTTCGCAAAAATCTTTGGGAAAATTTTTCGAAGAGCAAGGTAAATTTGGTGTTTATGACATTGATACTAGATACCTTACAAAGATGCTACGTGATGAAGGTGCCTTGATGGCTTATATCTCAACGCAGATAAGTGATAAAGATGAGCTAAAACGCAGGCTTGAAAGTAGCGGGCGTATCGAAAATATAAACTACGTAAAAACAGTTAGTGCGATGGATGAATATGAGCACAAAAAAGGCGCTTGGGATAGAAATTTAAAGTCATATAAGCCGCTAAAAAGTATTGGTAAAAAGATAGCTGTTTTTGACTTTGGTGTAAAGAGAAATATCCTAAACGAGCTATGTGAAACCGGCCTTGAGGTTATTGTTGTGCCACACGACACTAAGGCTGAAATTTTGATAGAAAAATTTAAAAATGGCGAGATAAATGGAGTATTCTTATCAAATGGTCCTGGTGAGCCAAAAAATTTAAAGGCCGAAATAGGTGAGATCAAAAAGATGATTGAGGCTAGGATACCTATATTTGGCATTTGTCTTGGACATCAGCTACTATCAAATGCCTTTGGATACGAGACATATAAGCTTAAATTTGGTCAGCATGGAGCAAATCACCCAGTGCTAAATTTAGAGACAAAAGCGATCGAGATAACAACACAAAATCACAACTACAACGTACCTGAAAGTATCGCAGAAGTAGCTGTTGTGACTCATAGAAATTTATTTGACAACACAATCGAAGGCGTGAGATACAAAGACTATCCGATCTTTTCAGTTCAGCACCATCCAGAAGCAAGTGGTGGCCCAAGCGAGAGTAAATATATATTTAAGCGGTTTTTAGAAATTTTATAAGATGCAAAATATAAACCTTTACATGATTGTCTCAGTTGCATTTTTAAGTAGCTTTAGTCATTGTGTAGGTATGTGTAGTGGATTTTTGAGCCTACAGACTCTATTTTTTAAAGGCAAAAGCAAGAGAGAAATTCTAATGCTAAGTACGCTTTATAGTCTAGCTAGAATTTTTGCTTATGTGGTTTTAGGAGCTTTGTTTGGTGCCTTTGGAGCGGCCATTAGCTTTAACATGCAAGCAAGAGGTCTTATATTTTTTATAGTTGGCTTAGTGATCGCGTTTATCGGTATTGCCTTACTTTTTAGGGGTGAGCTTTTAAAATTTGTAGAGAATCAAAAGGCGCTTAATTTTGTAGTAAGAATTGCAAAAACAAGGATTCAAAAGAAAAATTTAGCAAATTTTTTATTACTTGGTTTTCTAAATGGCTTTTTGCCTTGTGGTGTGGTTTATTACTTTTTAGCACTTGGGATTTTAAGTGCAAATTTTATTGATTCGGCTTTTATAATGCTTGTATTTGGTCTTTGTACATTGCCAGCCATGCTTTTAGCTAGCTTTGTATTTGGAATTTTAAATGAAAAATTTAAAGACATAATGTTTAAGATCTCAGCTAGCATAATGATAATAAATGGAATTTATCTATCATTCTTAGGATATAGAGCAAATGCTTAAGATAAAAAAAAGAGAAATAATTGTTAATTGTGTCAAAATTTATGATGTTTGATAAATATAACCAAAAAGGAAGAATAAATGAGCAAGATTCTTAATAATCTAACTGTTCTTATCGTTGAGAATGAGGGAGATGGTAAAAAAATAGTACAAGAAGTTATGCGAGATAAATTTGAAAAAGTTATCACTGCTCAAAATGGCGATGAAGGACTTAAGAAATTTAAAAAATATAATCCAAATATGGTTATAACAGACGTTTTTATGCCTATAATGAATGGTCTTGATATGGCTAAATGCATTAAAGAAATTTCAAAAGATACACCTATTATAGTTTTTAGCACAAATAGTGAAAAAGAAACACTTCTAAAAGCGATAGATGTCGGTATTGATAAATACGTTTTAAAGCCGATTGATCTTGATGATTTTTTGGTTACTTTAGAAAATGTTGCTAAAAATAAGATAGAAACAGCAAATATTATTCAGGTTACAAATGGATATAGTTTTAATAAAATAAAACGTGTGCTTATCAGAGATGGTGTTGAAATTTCTCTTACAAAAAAAGAACTTGCATTTATATCTTTACTCATAAAAAGACTTGGTACGCTTGTGCTTCACGATGAAATAAAAAATGTTGTTTGGGTCGGTGAGAGCGTAACAGAGGCTGCTATTAGGACCTTTGTTAAACGTGTTAGAGATAAAGTCGGTAGTAATTTTATAAAAAATGTTCCTGGACTTGGTTACAAAATAGACAGAAGACTCTCCTAGTAAAAGAGAATTTATATTAATTAAGTTTTTTTATAGTTTTTCTACTCTAAAATAACCGAAAATTAATATAAATTTAACTAGGAGGAAAATTTATGCGACCATCCCAGTTGCTACATTATGATTATAGTGTGGCAAAACTCTTTATGTTCTCCACGATATTTTTTGGTATTGTTGGCATGGCTATTGGTGTTTTGGTGGCTTTTCAGCTTGCCTGTCCTGATCTAAACTATATAGCTGGTGAGTATTCGGCATTTGGTAGATTGCGTCCTCTTCATACTAACGGTATCATTTTTGGTTTTATGCTCTCTGGTATATTTGCCACTTGGTATTACATTGGACAGCGTGTTTTAAAAGTATCAATGAGTGAATCTCCGTTTTTGATGTTCATTGGTAAGCTTCATTTTTGGCTTTATATACTTGTTATGATTCTAGCTGTTGTGACACTTTTTATGGGCGAGAGTACATCTAAGGAGTATGCCGAGCTTGAGTGGCCACTAGATATCGCAGTAGTAGTAGTCTGGGTGCTTTGGGGCGTAAGTATATTTGGACTTATTGGTATACGCCGCGAGAAGACACTTTACATCTCAGTTTGGTATTACATTGCTACATTTCTTGGCGTTGCTATGCTTTATCTATTTAATAACATGGAAATTCCAACAAGGCTAGTTAGTGGATATGGCTCATGGCTACATTCAGTTTCGATGTATGCTGGCTCAAATGATGCCTTGGTTCAGTGGTGGTACGGTCATAACGCAGTTGCATTTGTATTTACAGTAGCGATCATTGCCCAAATTTATTACTTCTTACCAAAAGAGAGCGGACAGCCTATTTTTTCTTATAAGCTTTCGTTATTTTCATTCTGGGGCCTTATGTTTATCTATCTTTGGGCTGGCGGTCACCACTTAATATATACTGCTGTGCCTGATTGGATGCAGACTATGGGTTCGGTTTTTTCTATTGTTTTGATTTTACCTTCTTGGGGTTCAGCTATTAATATGCTTCTTACAATGAAAGGCGAATGGACACAACTTCGCGAGAGCCCGCTTATTAAATTTATGATTTTAGCTTCAACTTTTTATATGTTTTCAACTCTTGAAGGCCCTATCTTGGCTATCAAATCTGTAAATGCACTAGCTCACTATACTGACTGGGTGCCAGGACACGTACATGATGGTGCACTTGGCTGGGTTGGTTTTATGACTATGGCAGCACTTTATCATATGACGCCACGTGTCTTTAAGCGCGAAATTTATTCAAAATCCTTAATGGAAGCTCAATTTTGGATACAAACAACAGGTATCGTTTTATACTTTGCTTCTATGTGGATTGCTGGTATTACGCAAGGCATGATGTGGAGAGCAACTGATAGCTATGGAAATTTACTCTACTCATTTATTGATACTGTTGTAGTACTTATACCTTATTATTACATTAGAGCTATTGGTGGGCTTTTGTATTTGATTGGCTTTTTGATGTTTGCTTACAATATCTACAAATCAACTTCTGCTAAAGCTATTTTGGCAGAGCCAAAAAGTGCAACGCCTATGGGCGGTGCTAAAGCCAATGCGGAGGTGATGTGATGTTTGCTTGGTTAGAAAAAAATCCATTCTTTTTTGCAGTTTGCGTCTTTATTGTCATAGCTTACGCTGGCGTGGTAGAAATTTTACCCGACTTTGCAAATAGAGCTAGACCACTCGAGGGTACAAAACCTTATACAGTTTTAGAGCTTGCTGGAAAAAATATATATATACAAAATGGTTGCAATACTTGCCACTCACAGATGATACGTCCGTTTAAGGCAGAGACTGATAGATACGGCATGTACTCGCTAAGTGGTGAATTTGCTTATGATCGCCCTCATCTTTGGGGTTCAAAAAGAACTGGCCCAGATCTTATGCGTGTGGGTAATTATAGAACGACAGATTGGCATGAAAATCATATGTTAAACCCAGCCTCTGTTGTGCCAGGTTCGATCATGCCAGCATATCCATTTTTATTTAAGAAAAATGCTGACATAGAGACTGCTTACGCTGAAGCACTAACTGTTAAAAAGGTCTTTAACACACCTTATGATGAGAAAGATATGCCAGCTCTTGGTACTTTTGAGCAAGCAAATGCTAACGTGAAAGAGCAGGCTGCAAGTATCGTTGAAAATATGAAAGATGAGCAAGTAAAAAGTGCCTTTGCAAAGGGTGAAATTCGCCAGATCGTGGCACTTATCGCCTATCTAAATAGCCTAAAATAGGAGTTAATAATGGATATTAGAGAACTTCAAGCTTATGGCTATTTTATTTTGACAGCATTTTTAGCTATCACTTTGTACGCTTATTTTTTTCACCTTTACAAAAGTGAAAAGCAAGGTAGAAGAAATTATGAGAAGTATTCGAAATTAGCCCTAGATGATGAGATCGGTAGTAAAATTTTAGAGCAAAAGGCTACAAAGGAGAGCGTATGCAATGGCTAAATTTAGAAGATAATATAAATTTACTTGCGTTAATAGGTGCCATCTTAATTATCGTACTAACTGTCGTTGTAGCTGGCAAGTATGTTGGTCAAATGAAAGTTAAAAAAGATGAAAGCGTAGAGCTTAGCGAGCACAACTGGGATGGGATAGGCGAGTATAAAAACCCAGTTCCATTTGGTTGGGCGATAGTTTTTTTACTAACTCTTGTTTGGGCTATTTGGTATTATTTACTTGGTTATCCACTAAATTCTTACTCACAAATCGGTGAATATAATAAAGAAGTAAAAGAAGCAAACGCTAAATTTGAAAAAGAGTATGCAAACCCAAGCAAAGAAACGCTTCATGCTATGGGGGAGAGCGTATTTTTGGTGCAATGCTCAGCATGTCATGGCATCACAGGCGATGGCATTGGTGGCAAAGCTGCAAATTTACAAATTTGGGGTAGCGAACAAGGAATAGTCGATACGATACTAAATGGCTCAAAAGGGCTTGATTATCCTATGGGTGAGATGCCAGCAGGGCTAGCCGATGCTGATGGAGCAAAGGCTATCGCAGCTTATGTTGCAAAAGAGATAAGTGCTATAAAAAGTACAAAAAATGAAAATTTAGTAGCTATGGGAAAAGAGCTTTACGTAGCTTGTGCAGCTTGTCATGGAGATGACGGCAAAGGCATGGATGGTATGTCGGCTGATCTTAGTAAATATGGTTCAAGTGAGTTTATCGTAGATGTACTAAATCGTGGTAAAAACGGCAACATCGGTGTTATGCCTAAATTTAATGACGGCAGACTAAATGAGATACAACAAAAAGCAGTTGGCGAATATGTCATATCGCTATCAAAGGGCGAATAATGGAAAATAAAAATAGAAACATCTTTGCTTTAAATGGCATTAGCGGTTATTTGGTGGCAGTTTTGCTTTTGCTATCTATCCTTGGCGTACTTACTTATATTGGTATTGGCTTGCAAAAAGATGTAGCAACCAAACCTTACTCATTAAAAGATGCAAGTAACATTGAGATGAAGAGCGTTGATAACGCTAAACACGTCATTATAAAGGAGTAGTGATGCTAGGCATAATAGAAAAAGCCATAATCTTGCTTATAGTTGTTGCAGGGGCTATTTGTGCGTGGTCAGTGCTTACATCAAACCACCTTTTTGTAGGCTAGGTGTGAGAAAATTTATACTCATTTTTATATTTTTGCTCTCACAAAGTTTGGCTTTGGGAGCAAATTTTGTGATAAATAATGATGAAATTCTAAGCCAAAAAGTAAGTGTAAAGCTAAACGAGATCGGCAGTGAGCTTTATGCAAAAAGCGGTATAAATTTAGCAGTTGGCGTATATAAAGATGGTGAGCTAGAAGCTCTTTTTAAAGAGCAAAATCTTAGCTCGCCTTATGCCTTTTTAGCTCTTATCAGAGATAAAAAAAAGGTAGAAATTTTTGCCGACAGCAAAACCTCACAGCTCTTTAACAAGGAGCAAATTTTAAGTCCTAATCCAGAATCAGGCACCATCATCCCCATTTTAGTTTCAAAAAATGGCAAAGACGTCTATAACGCCGCTATCTTAAACGGCTACGCAGATATCGCCGAGCAAATCGCATCTAGCTTAAATTTACAGCTTGAAAGTAGTGTTGGAAATTCAAATAAAACTACGTTAAATTTTTTAAGATTTTTCATCTATGGTTTGGTTGCATTTTTTATAATTGTTATCTTTTATAAAAAGGTAAAAAATGGATAAAAAAACCTTTTGGCCTTATGCTATCGTGCTTAGCTTCATTGCTATCATTATCGCTTGCGCAGCAACGATCATCATAGCGCTGAAACATCCAGTCGAAATGGATAGCTCTTATATGCAAAGCTACCAAAATGTCGATGAAAACATAACCTTTATCAAAGAGAGTGAAAAACGCTTTGATGAGAAATTTGATCTAAAATTTGAGCCAAATTTTAATGCCCTAAATGCTAAGTTTAAATTTCATCTAACTCCTAAAAAAGGAGAAATTTCAGCTTTAAAATATGAAATTTTACTCACTCGCCCACAGACAAATAAAGAAAATAAAATTTTAAGAGCTTCATGGCAAGAAAATGATCTAGTAAGCGAAGAAACAAGTCTACAAGAAGGCAGGTGGCAGCTACTTTTAAGGCTAAGTGACACTAATGATACAAGGTATTATAAATTTGATCTTAATGTCACAAAATGATCTTAAAATCGTAGCTTTGGTATCTGGGAAAGATTTCAAAGCTAGATTTAAATTTTAATAAACTAATCTTTTTGGCTAAATTTAAAACCAAAATACTAAGTTTTTATCAAATAAAACTATAAATCAAATCTCTTTAAATCCAAAATTTAATCCCAAACGCTCGCAAGTGCCGACATATTCTTTAAATTTATAGATTAGTGGATGCCATTTTTGCGTATCTATCTTTTCATCTTTTAGTAAATTTTCATCTACAAAAATGCCTGTAATCTTACAAGTAACGATGCTAAACCACTCTTTTAACTCTATCTTTTCTACAACCGTTTCTATCTGTATCTTGCACTCTTTTATCCTGACGGTTTTTGCATTTATGCCAGGCTCTTTGCTGAGATTTGCCACCTTAAATTTATCGTGCTCGTAGGTGTAGCCAAGATTCTTTTTTTCTTCTGGCACGTTACTATCACCAGTTAGTTTTTCCATTTTTTGCACAGCTTCTAGCAGGCTTTCGTCACATAAATTTAGCGTGATATCTGAACCATTTTTGATATTTTTAAAGCCTTGATTTTCAATGCCTATGCCAAGTACCACTGTATTTCCTAACGTCCAAGAAGATGAAAGCACCGTGATATCATCGTTTGCGTTTTTATCTTTTGTGGTAGCCAGCAAAACCGGAAAGCCATAGTAAAAACCTTGTCTGTTTAACTCTTTATGCATTTTTGCTTCTTTTTTGTGATTGTAGCTTTTGGCTCTTTAAGGCTTAAAATTTTAATGTATTTAGATAAAAATTTAAAGCTTTACCTAAGCGTAAAAAGCGCTCTTTTATCAGCATTTAGCTATCATTGCTTAAAAATTTAAGAGAGAAAAATGCATAACCTAAACCAACTTTTTGTATTTACAAACTCGCGTAAGATTCGTGAATTTAATGCAAGTTTTAATGATGAGCTAATCCCAAAAAGCCTAAGTATCGCTGAGTTTTATAAAAAGGTAGTTTATGTAGACGGTAGGTTTGAGATTGATAGCACCTATGCTTTAGTGCTTATGAATAGAGCCTGTGCCAGTGTCAAAAAGGCAAACTCGGTTCTTAAAATTCCAACTGAGTTTTTTGAATTTTTGAAAAATAATGACTATCTTTTTTCATTTTTTAAAGAGCTAGCTATTAGTAAAAAGAGTATCGCTGAGATCAAATTTAACGATATTTACGCTAATTTTGAGGAGCATTTAAACATACTTGAAGAGGTTTTAAAAGAGTATGAGAGCTTGCTTGATAGAGAAAATCTCTACGATGATATAACCTTGCCAAAAATTTACTCCATTAATGAAGGCTATATCAGAAGCTTTAGTGAAATTTCACTGCACATAGATGGCATTTTAAGTGAATTTGAGTGGGAAATTTTAGAGAAAATCTCAAAGCTAACTACGCTAAAAATTATCTTTCAAACCAGTGTTTTCAACACAAAGCTAATCAATAAAATAAAGCAAATTTCAGCTATTAGCGAGATTGAAAATTACAAAAAATATGAGCTAAATTTAAAGACAAATGAGCTAATTTGCTTAGAAAATATCAAAAAATTTGAGCCAGTTTTAGAAAAGCGATTTGCGACTAGAAGCCTGCAATGTGCCTACGCTATGGTAAAGGCGAGCGAGTTTGTGCGTGAGGGTATAAAGCCTGAAAACATCGCTGTCATATTGCCAGATGAGAGCTTTAGTGAAATTTTAAGGCTTCATGATAGCAATAAAATTTTTAACTACGCTATGGGCGAGAGCTTTAAAGATACAAAATTTTATGAGACGCTTTTTTACATTACAAGAGCGATCAATGAAGAGGCAAGGCCGGTTTTTGATCAAAGTAAGTGTGAGAGCTACGAGGAGCTTGGCTTTATCTTGAACACACTTGGCGTAAGCGAAGAGCTTTTTAATAAATTTAAATCAAGCTATTTTGACCTTTGCGACTTTACTAAATTTAAAGAGCTAATAGACGAGCTTTTAATGCTTGAAAATGAGCCAAGATGCGAAGAAAAGCTTGCGCTTGAGCTCTTTAGGATTGAAAATTTATGTAGGTATTTTAGCTTTAGCTTAAAGCAGTTAAGTGAAATTTTTTTGCTAAATATCTCGCGCCTTAGCATCGATGATGTGGGTGGCGGAAAGATCAGTGTCATGGGCATGTTAGAGAGTCGCGGAATGAAATTTGATGGTGTGATCATAGTTGATTTTAATGATAACTTTATCCCAGCAAGAAGCACAAATGAGATGTTTTTAAACTCAAAAGTGAGGCAAAAAGCAGGGCTTATAAGCTACCTTGAGCGTGAAAATTTGCAGAGATTTTACTACGAAAGTCTTATAAATAATGCCAAAAAGGTCGCCATAAGCTGTGTTTTAAATGAAGAGAGTATTCCTTCAAGATTTTTTAAAAATTTCAAAACAATAAAAGATGAGAAATTTAGTGACGAGGCGTACTTAAAATTATTTTTAAAAGGAAGTACAAGCCTAAATTTAAGCGATGATGAGATCATTTTGGAGCATGATTTTTTCACTAAACCGCTATCATTTTCTACACTAAATTTATTTCTAGCTTGCCCAAGAAAGTATTATTACGCAAAGATAGCTGGTATAAAAGGAGCAAAAGCAATAGCAACTGAGCCAGGATCTAAGCAGGGAAATAGCGTGCATAAGGCGCTTTATGAATACTACACAAGTGATTTTTATAGACAAAAAAATACCTTTGATCTGGCTATTTTTAAAGAAATACTTGCAAAGCAAGATTTTTCTTCGCTTGAGCTTGAGATTTGGTCGCAGAAATTTAAAGAATACGCAGAGTTTGAAAATGAACGCTTAAGTGCTGGCTTTAGGGTGCTTGAGTGTGAAAAAGATATAGAGAGTGATTTTTGTGATGTAAAGATAAAAGGCATTATCGATAGGATCGATGCTAGCCCCGATGGTGAGCCTTTTATACTTGATTATAAAACTGGTGAGGCAAATGCGAACTCGCTTCAGCTTGCATTTTATGAAGTACTTTATGGTAGCGAGGTAAAAAGTGCTTATTTTGCCCTGAAGAATGAACCTGTGCTTATCAGCTCGAAGAAAAGTGTGGATGATCTAAAGGCCGAGATAGAAAATCTAAAGAGTATAAATAATACTAAGATAAATTTTGAAAGAAAGAGCGGAGCTTGTAAATTTTGCGAGTATGCCATACTTTGTAGGAGAGAGTTATGAAAGATTTTTTAGCCCTAAAAGCAAGTGCTGGAAGCGGGAAAACATTCGCTTTAAGCGTTCGTTATATCGCTTTGGTGCTTAGAGGCGAAAATATAAACGAGATCATCGCTCTAACCTTTACCAAAAAAGCGGCCAATGAGATGAAAGAGCGCATAATCGCAACTTTTTTGGACTTGCAAAACAAAAAAGACGAGCTTGATAAGCTTTGCAAAGAGCTTAGTTTGAGCCAAGATGAGGTCATAAAAAGACGCGATGAGAAGCTTGATAGGTTTTTGCAAAGTGAGTTAAAAATTTATACATTTGATGCATTTTTCTCTGGAATTCTAAAGAAATTTAGTCAAAATTTAGGGCTTAGTCCTGACTACAGCGTGCAAGATAGTCTGCAAGACCTGGCGTGGAAAAAATTTGTAAAAGAGGCAAGCAAAGATCAAAAGCTTCTTAGTGAGCTTGCACTCATGATGATAATCTCAAGCCAAAAAGAGGCGAGTTTTTCGCAGACTTTGGCTAAATTTTATGAGAGCTTTGGTGGTGAGCTAAAAGATAGTGGTGCAAGCTATCCAGATGATAGCAAGGTAAGAGCAGCGCAAAAGGAGATAAATGAGCATATAGCCTTGCAAAATGGTGCTAGCGATACGGCCAAAAAGACATTTAGTGAGCAAAATTTATTTGAGCTTTTTAAAAATAAGGTCTTTGAAAGAGAGAGCCTAGATTACCGCACTTTTAGTAAAATTTATACAAGTGAACTTGATAGGCTCTTTAACGAGCTAAAAGAGGCGGCAAAAGAGTATATTTTGGAGGTTGAAAGATACAGACTTAGCGGCTTTAGCAAGCTCTTAAACGTTTATAAATACTCAAATTTAGAGCTAAATAAAGAGATAAACGCTTTAAGTTTTGCTGATATAAATAAGCTGGTCTTTAAGCTTTTGGTTGAAAATTTTGATAAAGATGTGCTTTACTTTAGGCTTGATGGCCGCATAAATCACCTTTTGATAGATGAGTTTCAAGATACAAATGTGATCCAATATGAGATCATCTTGCCAATTATCACTGAAATCGTTTCAGGATACGGACAAAACGGACTTGGAAGCTTTTTTTATGTTGGAGATACGAAGCAGAGTATCTATAAATTTAGGGGCGGTAAAAAAGAGCTTTTCGATAAGCTTGGAGAGAAATTTGAGCAAATTTTGGTGGAAAATTTGCCTAGCAACTACCGCAGTTTAAAGGCTTTAGTGAAATTTAATAACGCTATTTTTGAAGAAATTTATCATAGATATGGGCTTAGCTTTGAGCCACAAGAGCCAGCTAAAAAAGATAAGGAACTAAGCTACAAAGTAAGTGGCGAGTGTCCTTATTTTGAGGTCAAGGAAGATGACTATGGCTACTTGCGTGTGCTAAGTTACGAAGATATCGCGGGTGCAGTCGTTTTACAAGTAAAAGAGCTACTTGCTGCTGGCGTAAATGCAAGTGAGATAACTGTGCTTTGCTGGAAAAATAGTGACATCAGCCTCATCTCAGAGGTGCTTAGCAGTGAGGGGATAAAAAGCATAAATGAAGGCACCTTGGAGCTAAAGCGAACACCGTTTGTTGCAGCGATCATCGAGTATTCGAAATTTTGTCTTTTTGGTGAAGAAATTTATGAAAAAAATGTAAAAGCACTTGTAGATACAAATCCTAAAAGGCTAAAAATAAAAGCCGAAGATAGTGCGACAAAAAGCCTATTTTATCTAGCTAAAAATTTATACATAAATATGGCTGATATTGATATTCTAAGGCTTTTTGAGCTAAGTAGTAGCTATAAAAATTTAAGCGATTTTATCTTTAATCTTGAAAATTTCAGCTCTAAAATCAGCCCAAAAAGCAGTGACGGCGTGAGAGTGATGACCGTGCATAAGTCAAAGGGGCTTGAGTTTGCTCACGTGATAGTTTGTGATATGATGAGTAAGGGCAGGGGCGATGACTCAAACTTTATAACAGAATATAGCGAAAAAGGCGAGTGGATAGTAAAAAGCCGAATTTCTGGCAGAGAAAATTTTGACCCTGAGTATGCTGGCGTGTTAGAGCAAATGAGAGAGCTTGAGAAGCAAGAAAATATCAATAAAATTTACGTTGCTTTCACTAGAGCTACAAAGTCGCTTATTATCATTAAACAAGCCGCTCCAAGTGGAAATAGTCCTAGCTTTTTTTCTTTTTATACTAGAAGTGATAAAAGCGAAGTAAACGACTATCTTGATCTAAAAGAGTTTAGCTTTGGCAAAATTTTGCCTAGCAAGAGCGAGCAAAAAGAGGCTACAAAAGATGAAAAAATGCCTGAAATTTTAAAGATAGAAAGGCAAGATGTAGAGGCAAGAGAGCAAAAAACGAGCGGTAAAAATTTAGAGGCAATCTATTTTGGTTTAGCATTTCACTATTTGCTCGAGATGAGTGAAAAATTTGATGAAAATTCGCTTTTAAAAGCTAAAAGTTTAATGCTAAATAAATTTTATAAATTTCTCTCACCTGATAGACTTGAAGATGCCTTTAAACGGGCAAAAATGCTAATAAATGAGCCAAAATTTTTAGAGTGTATAAAGGATAAAGAAATTTACAAAGAGCAGCCATTTAAAGTAAAAAACGAACTAAAACAAATGGACTTATTTTGTATTGGAGAGAGCGAAATTTGCGTGATTGACTATAAAACGACAGATAAAAATATTGAGGAAAATAAAAAACAAGTTGGAGAATACAAAGAGGCATTAAGTAAATTTTATCCAAAGCATAGTATAATCGCCGTCATCTTCTACGCTCTTAATGGAAAAATTTCATATATTGAAGTTTAAATGCTACTTAATTTAAGCTTTATAAAAGCATTCTTTAAATACAATCACAACTCAAAAATTAACTTGGCAAAGGTAAGAAAATGACAAAAATAACAAAGCCAAACGAAGTTAAACGAGACTGGATCGTTGTTGATGCAGCTGGTAAACGTTTTGGTAGATTGCTAACTGAGGTAGCAACTATACTTCGTGGCAAAAACAAACCATGCTTCACGCCAAACGTAGATTGTGGCGACTATGTTATCATCATAAATGCTTCAAAAGTAGAATTTACTGGTAATAACAAAGCTGAAGATAAACTTTATCACAGGCACTCAGGATATTTTGGTAGCGTAAAAAGTGAAAAATTTGGCGATTTGATAGCAAATAAGCCAGAAAAACTATTTAAATTAGCTGTTCGTGGAATGCTTCCAAAAACTAAACTTGGAAGAGAGATGATAAAAAAACTAAAAGTTTATGCTGGCAGTGAGCATCCTCATACGGCACAAATAGCTAAAAAAGAAGGAAAATAATTATGGCAAAAGTTTATGCAACTGGTAAAAGAAAAACTGCCGTAGCAAAGGTTTGGATAAAAGCTGGAAGCGGTAAAATCGTAGTAAATGGTATGGATCTTAATACTTGGCTTGGTGGACATGAAGCTATAAAGCTTAAAGTAATTCAGCCACTTCTAGTTACTAAACAAGAGAGTTTAATAGATGTAGTAGCTACAACTTTAGGTGGTGGTTATTCAGCACAAGCTGAGGCTTTAAGACACGGTATTTCACGTGCTTTAGCTGACATGGATGCTGATTTTAGAGCAGCACTTAAACCAAAAGGCTTGCTAACTAGAGATTCTCGTGTTGTTGAGCGTAAGAAATTTGGTAGAAGAAAGGCTAGAAGAAGCCCACAATTCTCTAAACGTTAATGAATTTTTGCAAGTGCTTTTGCATTTGCAAAATTTAAGTTGTGTAAATTTCAAATTTACATTGTTAATTAAATTATGATTTAGAGTCGGTTAAATTTTATTCAGTTAAAATGTAACCACTTTAAAATAAATCCTAAGAAAGGAATTCTAAATATGAAAAAGATTGCTTTAGCTATGGTTGCCGCAACAGCGGTTTTTGCGTCTAACGCAGCATATAATTATGAAGTTACTCCAACTATTGGTGGTGTTCACCCAGAGGGAAATTTACGTGTAAAAGACCATAACTTCGTTGGTGTTAGAGCTGCTAGAAATCTTGAAGATTTTTTCTTTGATCAAGTAGAACTTGGTGTTGATTACACTCAAAAAGCAAAAGAAAAAACAGGTAGCTTAACAAGAGAAGGAAGAGTTCTTAGATATCATGCAAATCTTGTAAAAGATATAGTTGATTTTGGACCAGTTAGTCTATATGGCTTAGTTGGTGCTGGTTATGAAGATGTTCCAGCTATTTTTGTTAAAAATGAAGATGGCGGTTTTGGCCAATATGGTTTTGGCTTAAGATATCAAGTAACTGATAGATTTGCTCTTAAAGCAGAAGCAAGAGACGCTATCAAATTTGAACATGCTGATCATAACCTATTCTATTCACTAGGCTTTGGTATCGGTCTTGACTCAAAAGCAGCTCCAGTTGTGGCAGCAGCTCCAGTTGTGGCAGCAGCTCCAGCAGCAACTCCAGTTCTTGATGATGATAATGATGGCGTGCCAAATGATATAGATCAATGCCCTAACACTCCAGCTGGCGTAGTTGTTGATGAAAGAGGATGTGAAAAAGTTATCGTTCTTAGAGATCTAGATGTTAACTTTGCATTTGATAGCTACAAAGTCGGACCAAAATATGCAGCTGAGATCAAAAAAGTAGCTGACTTTATGGGCGAACACCCAGATTATAAAGTTGTACTTGCTGGTCACACTGATAGCGTAGGTGCAGAAGCTTATAACCAAAAACTATCTGAAAAAAGAGCAAAAGCAGTAGCTGACGTTCTTGCTGGCTATGGCGTAAGCGAGGATAAAATTTCAACAGTTGGCTACGGCGAGCTTAAACCAATTGCTACAAACAAAACTAAAGAAGGCCGCGCGCAAAATAGACGCGTTGAAGCTACTTTCAATAAATAATCTTATTATTTAAGGTTACTTCTTTTAGGGGCTTAGCTTCGGCTAGGCCCTTTTTTATTTCTACGGAGAAAATAATGAAAAAAACCATACTTTTTGATTTGGACGGTACACTTATTGACTCGACTTCTGCTATTTTAAAAGGATTTGATAGAGCTTTCTTATCTCATGGTAAAAAAGAGCCAGACCATAATACATTAAAGTCTTTGGTTGGTCATCCGCTTGAAATAATGTTTGAAAGACTTGGTGCAAGCAAAAATTTAATTGATAGCTATATAAAAGAGTATAAAGCTTGCTATGAAAAAATTTATCTTGATGAGACGGTACTCTTAGATTATGCAAACGAAGCACTAAATGAGGCAAGTAGCTTTGCTGATGTGGGTATAGTTACTACGAAAACTTCAAAATTTTCTATTATCTTGCTTGAGCATTTAGGAGTTATGAAATATATAAAAACTGTTATTGGAAGAGACGATGTTACTAATCCAAAACCAAATCCAGAGCCTATAAATTTGGCTTTAATTAGACTTAATAAAAATAAAAATAATGCATTTATGATAGGTGATACCATTATGGATCTAATGGCTGCACAAGCTGCTTTTGTTGCAGGCGTGGGTCTAACTTGTGGGTATGGTCAAAAGAGTGATTTGGAGAAATTTAGTAAACATATTTTCTCAAATCCATTTGAAGCCGTTAACTTTATAAAAGAGGTTTAATAATCTAATATTCCTAAACTGCTTATATTTTAAATTAAATTCAACATAACGTTTAGCTTGCTTAGCTATAAAATTTACTCCAAAATCTTTTTAAAATATTTTAAATATTTAAATTACTCTAAATAAATTTGCTTTAAAAGCCTACTTTCATAGTAAATCTATCTTATTTAAAATATGAAAATTTGTCTAAAAATTAGCTAACTTCTAGGAGATCATAGATTTAAGACCCTAGCCACCTTTAGAGCGCTTGCAAATGCAAAATGTAAGTTATATCCGCCAAGCATGCCAGTGATGTCCAAGACCTCACCAATGAAATAAAGCCCCTTAATGTTAGAGGCTTGTAAATTTTCATCTAAAAATTCAATCTTTATACCGCCTTTTGTAACTTCCGCTCTTTCAAAGCCAAACGTGCCAGCCGGGGCAAATTCATAAGCAAAAAGCCTTTTTATGATTTGTCTCTCTTTATCGCTAAATTCATAAAAAGCTCTATCTTTTAAGCCAAAATTTTTTAAAAACTCCAGTACAAATCTCTTTGGCAAGGGCAAAACCGAACTAAGCTGCTTTTTGCCATTTATTAAATTTTTCTCATTAAATTTGGGTAAAAAATTTATACAAATTCGACCTTTTTGCCAAAATAACGAGGTGTTTAGTATCGCTGGTCCGCTTATGCCTCTATGTGTAAAAAGTAAGTCTCCACTAAATTTATGGCTCTCATTTTTGCTATTTATCTCCACGTCGGCGTTTAGGCTAACGCCACTAAGTTCTTTAAACCAAAACTCATCTTTTTGCACGCTAAACCCGACAAGTGCAGGTGCAAGAGCTGATGTCTCAATACCAAAATCATTTGCTATTTTATAGCCAATATCGCTCGCGCCAAGGGTTTTATAGCTTAATCCTCCACTTGCAACGACTAAATTTTTGGCTCTAAATTTTTCACTTTTGGTTGAAATTTCAAAAATTTCATCTACTTTTTTAGCACCAAGAACCTCTTTATTGTAAAAAATTTCTGTATTTTGCCTTTTTAAAAGTACGCTCAAGACGCTCTTTGCGCCGCTATCGCAGAAAAATTGATTTTGCTTTTGCTCAATAAATTTAAGCTCGCTAAAAAATTTTAAAATTTGATCTGGAGCCAGTACTTTTAAAATTTGCTCTATAAATTTTTGCTCTCCAAGATAGTTTTTAGCGCTTATAAAGCGGTTTGTGATGTTGCATCTGCCTCCACCGCTTGCTAGGATCTTTTTGCCAGCACTACTATTTTTTTCTAAGATGGCAACCTTTTTACCCTTTAAATTTGCTCCTAAAAATAGTCCGCTAGCACCGGCACCAATGATGATGACGTCATAGATCAAAACTTCAAGCTCTCTTTTAAAGCAGCCTCGCTTGTTAGGCGAGAGTCAAATTTGATCACTTGATTTTTCTCGTTTTTGTAATAATCGACTACACCTTTTTGGCTATTTAGTAACTCTAAATTTAAGCTTACTTCAGGGCTTAGATAGATGTTTTTAAAAATTCTTGGATCGCTTAGGCTAAAGAGTAAAACAAGCCAGATCACGCAAAGCACCACGCAGATGATGGCGAGTACTTTAAAGCCAAAGGCGTGCAAGATATACCCACCAAATGCACCTCCAACAAAGCTTCCTAGATAGCCAAATGAATTAAATACACCAAGGGCTGAGCCTTTTTGTGAGGATTTTACAAATTTTGTTGCAGTTGATTGCATAATGGGCTCGTGAAGGTTAAATCCTATAAAAAATATAGCAACTCCCAAAACGAAGATAAAAAGTGTAAAACTAATGGCAAAAATGGTGTAGGTTAGAGCAAAAAGCAGCGTACCAGCTATCAAGATGACCTTGCTAAGTCCCTTGCCATCGCCAAGGGCGCCAGCTAGCCCCATAGCCAAAAAGCCAAGCACGGCGCCAAGTGTATAGACCTTGTAAAGCTCGCTACTTTCGTAACCATACTCTTTTACCAAAACGATAGGGATCACCAAAAATGCGATACTTGCTAGCATCTTTTGCATAAAAGAGGTGAAATTTATGATCATGTAGTCTTTTTGTAAAAACAGCTTACCAAATGGCACTTTTTCACTTTTGGCACTCACTTTTATCTCTTTTGGCACAACGGTATAAAGAAGTACAATGCAAAGTAGGCTAAGAGCGGCACTTAGGTAAAAAAGGCTTGAAAGCCCGAAACTTCTAGCAAGAAGCGGTCCAAGCACCATCGAAAGCGTGAAGCTAAGCCCTATAAAAGCACCCATTATCGCCATGGCTTTTGAACGTTTTTCTTCTGTTATATAGTCACTTATCATCGCAGTCGCAACTGCTCCGATAGCACCTACACCTTGTAAAAATCTACCAAATAGCATGGTAAAAATATCGCTTGTAAGTGCACAAATTATTGAGCCGATGATAAAAACCAAAAGTCCGATCGTTAATGTTTTTTTGCGTCCTATCCTATCCGAGAGCGCTCCAAAAGGTACTTGAAATATCATTTGTGAGATCGCATAGACACCTACTATTAGCCCTACTAAAAACTCGTTTGCTCCGCGTAAGTTTAAGGCATAAAGGCTAAGCACTGGCAAAACTATAAAAAGACCTAAAAATCTGCTTGCTATGATAAAAGATAGTGGTAAAACGCTTTTTAACATAAAATTTTCCTTATTTTTAAAAGGACTAAGTTTATCATTTTAACGCTAATTTAAATTTAAAAATTTAATCTACTTTTTTGTAAAATACGCCCAAAAATCAAGGAGCTCTTGCAATGAAGATCGTGCTTGCGACGTCAAATTTAGACAAAGTAAAAGAAATAAAAGAGTTTTTAAAAGGCTATGAAATTTACGCCTTAAGCGAGATTGTAAAGCCATTTGAGATCGTTGAAGATGGCAGCACTTTTCAGCAAAATGCGCTCATAAAGTCAAGAGCTGTCTTTGCAAAGCTTAAAGAGCAGGGGCTTGATAATGAGTTTATCGCTCTTAGCGATGATAGTGGCATTAGCGTGGATGCACTTGGTGGTGAGCCGGGGATCTACTCAGCTCGCTATTTTGACCTTGATAAAAATGGCAAGGTGTGTGGTAAAAACGCAAATGACGCAAACAACAGAGCAAAGTTAATTAGCAAGCTAAAGGCGCTAAATTTAAAGAGCTCACCAGCTCACTACACCGCCTGTATCGCTATTAGCTCAAAATTTGGCGACTACACAACTCATGGCTTTATGTATGGCAAAGCGATAGATGAGGAGCGTGGCACAAACGGCTTTGGCTATGACGCACTTTTTATCCCAGATGGCTTTACTAAAACGCTTGGCGAGCTAGATAATGAGACGAAGCTTAAAATTTCTCACCGTTCAAAGGGGCTTGAGCTTGCAAATTTCGTGCTAAAAAGTCTAAAGAAAAACTTTAGTTAAGCTCTTTTAGTCCTTTGTTGGCTCGCTCTAAAAGATCCCGTGCGCGAGGATTTTGCTCTTTTCCATTTAAAATTTCAAGCACTTTTTTGTAGTTTTGGGTAGCTTCATCCTTTTGATTAAGCTTTGCTAGGTCGTTAGCAAGCTCTACTAAAAGCTCTGATCGCACAAGCTCGTTGCCACTTAACTCCGGCGTGATATCAAGTAAATTTAGCGCTAAAAGGTGGTTTTCGTGGGCTTTGTCAAAGTCGTTTTTTAGGTAGTAGGCGCTAGCGATGCCTTTTATACAGATGAGTTCGTCGTTCATTGAGGCATTTGGCGCGTTGTCATAAATTTTTAGAGCTTCTTGAAAATTAGCAAGTGCTTCGTCGTATCTGCCTAGCGCCTTTTGTGCCGCACCTAGGCTGTGATAAGAGCGAGCTAGTAGCAGCTTGCCGCTAACGTTTGCCGCAAGCTCTAGGGCTCTTTGTGAGAGCTCTAACGCCTTTTGTGGCTCTTTATTTACCATGCACATGCTAGCGCCATTTATGAGCGAAGTGATCGCTTGCTCGGTGTTGCCCTCTTTTAAGCAGACATCAGTCGCCTGCTCGGTTAAATTTATGGCGCGAGCCAAATTTCTATCGCTTTTATAAAACTCCCTCACGCTCTCTTGCACCAGCTCGTCGCAGCTACTTGCAAAGAGGCAAATAGGCGCTAAAAATGGCAAAATTTTCTTCATCTTTTTACCTTTAAAATTTCGCGCTATTGTAGCGATTAAAGGCAAATTTTGTTCAGTATTGCCTCATAAATCATTATTATTTCTTGGCAAATAAACTTGTGACATTATTTTTATGTCTTCTTCTGGATTTTCGATTTGAGTATCAATTATCTGCCTCATTAGCGCCATGCAAAATTTCATACCCATCTCTTCTGCGATTATATCTTTTAGATAAATATTTGTTATTTCATTGTATTCACTGGGAAATTTAACAGAAAAATAAGTCATTTTTTTCTTTTTTACTTCCCATATTCTATATTTGACCTCTGATTTATCATCAATTTTATATTCTTTTGCCTTGATGAGAAATTTATTTATTTGCCCAGCCTTATCCCAAGTGGCAAGACTTTTATTTATATATACTTCATCCCATGTGTCAAAAATAGGAAAGTGCAATAAGAGGCTTCTAAATAAAACTAAATAGATCATCGGCAATCAATCCTTCAAAAAAAGGTCGTCCTCCTTTTTTCATCCACTTTAAATATTCTTTAATTGGTTCATAATTAGAAATCTCTTTAAATACCGAAAATGCTTCTCTGAGTCTATAAAATCTAAAGCATGGCTCTTGAGTTTTAAAATTTTCATTAGAAATTTCATCATATAAAAAATAGAATCTATTATAAAAAAGAGTTAATGCTTCTACCTCTTTTTCATTCGGTCTTTGCTTGCCATTTTCAATCATTGTTGCTCTTTTTGCGTTTTCTTGCCAGGCGCTAATCCATCCAAGTTTTTTAAATTGGTTGCTATATTTTCCTAGATTTAAATATGTTGATTATACCCAAAACAGCTAACTTAATAATGTATCGTTGTACGCTTTAGAATAAATTTAGGCACTCAAATTTTAGCGACAAAATTAAACCTAAAAAATTTAAGCTTATTTCTTATACAGCCTATCTCAAATTAAAAAATAGAATCTGAGAGAAAATTCATCGTGCGTTGTCAGGAGGTAAATTTAATTTTCTGTCGCCGGCAATCGATATGCTACTTATCTGTGTTAGTGCTATCTGCTTTTTGTCTTTCTTGTTAGACTTTGTGCCGGACATATCCAACTTTATAATTAATTGCACCCCGTCTCTTAAAATTAATATTAACTTTGCTAAAATCACTAAAATTTTAAGGAGCCCAAATGTCAAATATCTTAATCATAGGCGCGGGCGGCGTGAGCCAAGTCGCGACCGTAAAATGCGCGATGAACGCAGACGTTTTTACAAAAATCACCCTTGCAAGCCGCACCAAAAGCAAGTGCGACGCGATCGCTAAATTTATAAAAGATCGCCTAGGCGTGCAAATTGGCACCGCCCAGATCGACGCGGACGACACCGACGCGGTCGTAAATTTAATCAAAAAAACGGGCGCCGAGCTACTGCTAAACGTCGCGCTGCCGTACCAGGACCTAACGCTGATGGACGCGTGCTCTCGCGCCGGTATCCCATACATCGACACCGCAAACTACGAGCACCCAGACACCGCCAAATTTGAATACAAGCTGCAGTGGGCGAAGGACGGCGAGTTTAAAGCCGCAAACACGATGGCGCTTCTTGGCTCTGGATTTGATCCGGGCGTGACGAACGTATTTTGCGCCTACGCACAGCAAAATTTATTTGACGAGATCCACGAGATCGACATCCTAGACTGCAACGCAGGCGATCACGGCTATCCGTTTGCGACGAATTTTAACCCAGAAATCAACCTGCGAGAAGTAAGCGCAAAGGGTCGCTACTGGGAGCGTGGCGAGTGGAAAGAGACCGAGCCGATGGAAATAATGTTCAAATGGAACTACCCAAAAGTAGGCGTCAAAGACAGCTACCTGCTCTATCACGAGGAGCTAGAAAGCCTCGTTAAAAACATCAAGGGGCTAAAGCGAATCCGCTTTTTTATGACGTTCGGACAGAGCTACCTAACTCACATGAAATGCCTAGAAAACGTCGGCATGCTGCGCATCGACGAGGTAGAACACAACGGCGTAAAAATCGTGCCGATACAGTTTTTAAAGACCTTGCTGCCTGATCCTGCGTCTCTAGGCCCTCGCACGAAAGGTAAAACCAACATCGGCTGCGTAATACGTGGCCTAAAAGACGGCAAAGAGCGTCAAGTCTATATCTATAACGTCTGCGACCATGAGGCTTGCTACGCCGAGACGGGCGCGCAGGCAGTGAGCTACACGACGGGCGTACCTGCGATGATCGGCTCGATGATGGTAGCAAAGGGCATTTGGAGTGGCAAGGGCGTCTTTAATATGGAGAATTTCGACGCTAAACCTTTCATGGATGAGCTAAATAAGCAGGGCTTGCCGTGGGAGATGATAGAAATGAAACCTGGAGAAAGATACGAAGTCTAAATTTAGGCTTGTCTCGCGAGCGCTTTTAAATGATTTTTGCTTCACCTTGCTCGCAACTACAAGCAGAACGTAAATTTCGCCCTGCGACAGACTATATGTCTAGTCTTGGGACGAAATTTACTTCAAAACATTTAAAATCATCTTACGATACTTTGCCTTATAATCTTGCATTTAAATTTTACTCGGTCACGTATTTCATATACGCTTCCGTCGTAAAATTTAAATCCGTCTTGATTAAGGCAAAAAATACCGCGCCTTGCTCTGCCGCATTAAAATTTCTAGTTTAAATTTTACCCCACTTGCATTCAAATTTTATGTCAAATTTAATTTAAGCTTCCACGCCAAAAAGCGTTTAAATTTAGCTACAATCGCGCAAATTTTATCAATGAAACTTTGAGTAAATTTAAAGCTCTCAATCTCCAGTCGCCCAAACTCTGTACCCGCTCAAATAATAACAAAAGGAAAAATTTAAACTCCAAAAACTTCGTTATCTTTTTAGTCGTGCTAAGCGCGCTTGCTGCGTATTTTAATAAATAAATTTAGCCTTGCGAATTTGACTCAAATTTTAATCAAATTCGCAAATTTTGGGTCGCCAAAACCAAAAATCAAATTTGACGCCGCCGGCTAGGTCAAATTTCGCTTTTTTATCTGCCGTAAATTTATCCTCAAATTTAAGCCCGTATGTTAAAATCTAAGCTAAATTTAGGAGAAAATATGAAGCAAATCACGATGCAAGAAGCCCTAGATGCGGTAAGCGCGCGATGCTGTAAGGGTTATCGCTACGAAAACGTCGCGCTAAGCGATGAGATAGTGCGCCCATCTGCGAGGTAAAAGGCCTCGTAAATATGGGCTTTGCGGCTACGGCTATCACGGACGCGTCGCTTGAGTATTTAGCCCGTTTGCCTAAGCTTTCGTATTTATCTTTAGAAAATAGCGAAAAAATAAGCGGCGAGGGCTTTAGATACTTTGCGTGGCACGCTAAGCTAAAGCACATCGATATCCAAAACGTCGGCATTACCGACAAGGGATTAAAGGCGATCGCGCAAATTCCTAGCCTAAAATCTTTACGCATCGTAGATACGCGCGTTAGTTTTGCCGGGTTGTTAGCCGTAGCGGACACAAAAATCCTATTTCATATCGGCGGCGAGCGCTTTAGCAAGGAGCAGATCGCTAAATTTGAGCAAGCGCAAAGAGATTTTCAAATCAGCAAAAACAGGCCGGATCCGTAGGATGCCGCTGCGGCGCAAAGCGCGCTTTTGGAGTTTTTCGCGGCTATGAGCGAATGGGAAAAATTTGCCGCCCGCAAGGCTTGCGATGAAAATAAGGACGAGGCGAGGCGTATGCTTGATGAGCTCTTTGCTAGATACTGCACGCCCGCCAAGCGTAGCGGTTATCGCCGCGAGTTCGTATGGTTTTCGCAAGCAGACGGCGGCACCTACGGCGGATACGAGCTAACGGACGTTGAGAGCGAAACGAAAAATAAATTTTACGTCTATGCCAAAGACGGCTACGGTTTTGCGCGGCGTTTTTTGCTCATACGCAAGGACGGACGCTGGCTCGTAGATAAGCAGCAAGACATGGACGGCGGCTGGATGCGGGTTATAAAATGCGCTAGGCGGTTTAACTCGGGCGCTTTTTGGCGTTTGGCGCCTCAAATTTCTGCTTTAAAATTTTAAAAATTTCGTATTTTGAGAGCTCGTATTTGTCGTATATCACAGCGTTATCATCGCCGCTAGGCTGCATGAGGCCATATGCTAGCCTGCCTTTTTTAAATTTTATGTTTGAAACACTAATTTTGTGCTTGGCGTCTATCTCGGGGATGCCGATTTTGTCGATATCTTTAAAATAAAATTTCGTATTCTTACCGCCTTTTTGTATGAAAAATCCGTCATCTTCGATTTTTCGGCATCACAGAATAAGAAACTAGGATAAAGAGGTAACTTCGGCGCAAGCTAACTTACTGGCGCCGAAGTTGAAAGTTATTTTATCACTGCTTCAAAGCCAACATCTACATCTGGATAGCTTTTTCCACCATGAAATGGCTTGGCGGCAGCGGCAAATTTATCAAAGCTTTCATTTAGCTTCAAATCATTTACAAGATCAACCGAAAATTTTGCTACTAGCTTGCCATTTTGCACTTCATATTTTGTTTTAAAAATTTTTGAATTGCCGTTTATGCTAAGCTCAACATCTATTTCTCCGGCCTTATCGTCGCCATTTACTGCTACGATCTTACCATCTACTGCCTTGGCATCGAAAATAATGCCAATCCTTTTATCGCGGTCAGGCAGCTTTGTATCGATATCTTTTGGCTCAAGCTTAAATTCAAAGCTCTTTAAAAAATCAGCAAAATTTGCATTTTCTTGACTTTTAAAATTTATCGTCTTAAAAGTACCTGGTACGGCTGTTTTATTTGCTAGCTTGTAACCAGTAAATGTTACCTTTGGTTCACCTTCTACGCTAAATGCAAGAGCTGAAACTGCAAAAAATGAAGCTGCTAAAGCAACAGAAGTAAGTTTGTTCATAAAGTATCCTTTTTATAATATTGATAATAAATATCGCAAATTATATACCCACTTACTTCAAAAAAGACTTAAAATCTCTTTTTAATTAATGAATAAATTTTTAATAGCTTCTTACTCTGGATCATCGCTAAAATCGTTATCCCTAAAGATCGCATAAAAATTTATGAGCCAAAAAACAAAAGCGATTGCTATGAGTGTTGCTGGTAAATGAATGTAAAAGCCACTCCAAAAATAAGCCAAAATTCCTCTACTAACGCCAGCTAAAAGAACTAAAATAAAGGCAATTTTACTAAGGCGTAAAAACTCAAGCTCTTGCCCGCTGTGACGAAGTCCTGCGACATTAAATATAAGCATTACGCTAAAAATCACTGCATTTATCGCTATTAGATGTATAAAATTTGTTTCAAGATGGAGCTCAAAAATACCGCTAAAGCCGATGCCTAAAAAACCAAGTGCTAAAAATAGCTGCATAAAATAGTATAAAATCACAAAGCTATGCCTAAAAAGCTCTTTATAGTGCCACTCTTTAAGCTTTGCAAGTACCGCACTTCCACAAGCTATCGCAGCATAATAGACACCTAAGCTTGCTTCAAAAAATATATTTAAAAGCAAAAAAGCACAAACGCAGCAAATAGCGATATTTTTATAGATAAAATTTGGCACAAAAACAGCTTCATCCATACCTTTTTCTCTTTTTAGCGCTTCTTTTCCAAGTACAACACTAACGCGGTACGAGATGAGTAAAATAGCGATCACGTGGATAAAAACTTGTAAATTTAAAAATTTTTCGTTGCCACTTATTAGATAATAAATTTCAAAGCCTAAAATACCAAACAAAAAGCCAAGCACGCCAAATTGATCATCATTTTTATCTCGCCAGATCATATAAACACAAAGCAAAACCAAGTAAAGCCAAAAAAGAGCGATAAAGCAGTGTGCTAAAAATAGGCTAAAAAATGCCAATATAAAGCTTATGAAAAAGAGTGAAAATAATATATAGGCGTGTATTTTTAAAGATGCTTGAAAATTTGTCCAATCAGTTAGTCCAGTTAGCAAAAATCCAGCATAAGCAAGCGCTAAGAAAAGTTGCAAAAATATAAATTTATGCAAACTCACAAAATCAGTTGGAGTAAAAAACACACTAGCACCAAGCACCGCACAGGCGGCACTCATTAAGAAAAATATCCTCATAGGATGAGTAAAAAAGTTATTAATCATAATAAATTTGACCTTTGAAATTTTCATCTATCATCTTGCTAATAAACGTAAAATCACGCTCTTTGAAATCTTTGTCTATTTCAAGTTCTCTTTGTATGACCGCGCCTTTACTTGATAGGAAATAAATTCTATTTGACATTTTCACAGCTTCCATTCTATCGTGCGTGACGAGAACTACGCTCATACCTTCACTTACTCTTTGGCCAATAATCTCAATTAAAATTTCTTTCATATCATAATCAAGTCCAGAAAAAGGCTCATCCATTAAAAGTAGATCAGGCTTTGTCACGACCGCTCTTACAAAAGCTACCCTTTGCCTCATACCGCCGCTTAGTTCGCTTGGGTATTTTAAAGTGTCCTTTTGACTTAGTCCAACCTTTTTAAAAAGCTCTAAAACAGCGTTAATGTCTGGTTTATCCATAACCAAAAGCACATTTTCAAGAGCATTTTTCCATGTAAGCAGACGATTTTCTTGAAAAAAATATGTCATCTTTTTAAATTTATTAAAAATTTCCCCTTTTCTAGGCTCATTTAGTCCGCTAATAAGCCGAAGTATCGTCGTCTTGCCACATCCAGATGGCCCAAAAAGCGTCACTACCTCGCCACTTTTTACATTTAGGCTAAAATTCCTTACGACCTTATCTCTTAAAATTTCATACTCTACATTTTTAAGTTCAAGCATCATCTTCTCCAAGGCATCAGAGCTATTTTTAATGGCTCGATGATGAGGTACTCAAAAAGCATGATAAGAGTGATGCTTAAAAGAACATACGCCATTACCTCGGTTGTTTCAAGCATTGCTCTTGCATTTGCTATCTTTGCTCCCATGCCGTTATTTGCGCCTAGTAGCTCAGCCATTATTACTATCTTTACGCCCATTGCAACAGCTACGCTAACAGAGCTTATGATATAGCTTGTAAGATGTGGGATATAAAGGTGTTTTATCTTTTTTAAAAAGCCTAAATGATAAGCATCAAACATCTCTTTTAGCTCCTCGTCTACGCTACTCATAGCAACTGCTGAGCTTGCAAAAGTAAGCGGTAAAACGGTTATAAAGATAGTAAAAACGGTGCTAAAATTTCCAAATCCAAACCAAAAAATAGCAAGTACTATCCAAATAATTGGTGGCATTGACAAAAGCAAGGTGATAACAGGCTTTAAAAAGGCCGCAAAGCTTTTAAAACTACCTGCTATTAGCCCTAAAAATATACCAAAAAATGTTGCCGAGCAAACTCCAATCAGTGATCTGCAAAGCGTTATATTTATCTCACTGTTTTTATAATCTTTTAAAATTTCACAGGCTTTTAAAAATACATCTTTTGGTGACGGAAGCAAGAGTGGGGAGCTAAACTCGCTTCCCACTTGCCAAATGGCTAAGATCAAAAAAACTACGGCAAATCCGCTAAATCCACCCCAAAAATAGTCAATTATTTTTAAAAAGCTTGAGCGATCTTTTTTAATGCCATCAATTAGTATCATAAAAATAGACCTTTATCAGGCATCTTGCCACCTAGAAATTTTGGATTAAACTGATAAATTTCTTCAAAAAACGCCATGATCTCATTTTGTAGTTCATTTGCTTTTGTTACTGTTAGATTTGCCTTGTCAAAAGCATTTGCGAGTGCTACTTCTGGAGCTGGCAAGTAGCTTGAGCCTATCTTTGCTGCACTTTGTTTGTTCTCAAGTATCCATGAAAGTGCATTTTTAAGATCGCTATGAAGCGTATCAAATAGATTTAAGTTTTTCTCGTAAAAGCCTCTTTCTACGATAATGCCAGCCATTGGAATTATCGGTTTTGTACCAAAGCTCTCGCCCCAAATTTTTGGAAAATCAACTGAATAATGCACGCTAACGCCTGCTTTTTTACCACGCAAAATAGTCGCTTCGCCAAGAGGTTGTGGGACTATTAAAATGTCAAAATCTTTTTGTAAAAATAAAAGCAGAGCCTCAGGCGGCGTTGCTGTATAGGTAATGTCTATTTTGCTAACGTCTATGCCTCGTTTTTTGCAAAGCGCTCTTAAGACAAGATCAGGCATATCGCCACGAAACGGCATGATTAGCTTTTTGCCTACAAAATCCTCTAAATTTTTGATCTTTTCATCCTTAACCATAGCGTTCATAACGCCAAGAGTCAGCAAATTTAACATCGCAAAATCAAGCCCTTGGTTTCTTAAATTTGCAGCGACATTTGATGGCGACATCGTGACTTTAATATCCCCACTAGCGACGCCTGCACGAAGCTGATCTGGTGTTTTCCAGATGTTTAGGCTTACATCATAAGTTTTATTTAACTCCCCTTGCAGTGCAGCAACTGCCATGATAACGCTTGGGATTGCTGGCGCGCCCCACATAGTAAAGCTCTCTTTTGCAAATAAATTTGGCGCAAATGCGCTAACGCCTAAAGCTGTGCTAAGTCCTAAAAATTTTCTTCTATCTAGCATCTTTTTCTCCTTTAAAAACTGCTGTGAAAGCTAATGAAAAATGTTCTGCCAGGGGCATGAACGACTACCGGATCAAGTGCTGCTACGTGATCACCACTGATAAATTCTGCATAATCTTTATCAAATAAATTTGCTACACCAAATCTTATACCGACTTTGTTTTTAAACTCTACGCCGCCATAAAGATCAAGCAAGCCAAATCCTTTTGCGGCCTCTTTTTTGTCGATACCTAGACCATTTTGCTTGCTAAAATCGCCTCTAGTTTGCTTTGAAACTAGTCTTAGTGCAGTGCCTAGGTTGTAGCTACCAAAGCTTGCATAGTCTTTGTAGTCAAATGCAAAATTTGCCTCAAAAGGCCTTATTTGATAAAGCGGTCTGCCATCGGTTTTGTTTTGTCCGTAGTTGTAGTAAAGTGAGCTTTTTAAGCCAAAGTGCCTTGCAAAACTATATTCTGTATTGAAATTTACACTATAAAGCGTTGCATCAACGTTTCTTGAGATGACAGCATTTTTATTTAGCGGCATAGCAGCTTTTGAGTGGCGTCTATCAAAAATAATCAAATTTTTAACGCTATCAGCGATGAAATGTCCGCTAAAACCAAATGCATCTTTGTTTTGTAGAGAGTTTAGGTATTCTTTGTAAAACTGGCTACCAAATTTAAAGCCAAGAATCGCTCTATTGTGTCTTTCTGGCTCTAAATTTGGATTTGCTATCCAGCCGTTATCGCCTGCGCCATAAAGTGCGTTAAAACGCTCCATATTGCTTGGCAAGCGAGATAAACTCTCAAGTTTTGCAAAGTAGCTATCCTTGTCGTTTGGTGTAAATTTATATTTTAAACTTGCACTAAAGGCGTCTTTTTTGATCTTATCGCTTACGTCTTTACCATAAATTTTACGAAGTAGCCCGCGAGTCGTGCTAATATCTGGATTTGGTGCAGAATATTTAGTATCAAGTCCGTTAAGCTTGCTTCTTTGCTCTTCATATTTTAAGGCAAGAGAAGCTTCGTTTGCTTCATTAAATTTATAAGCAAGTGTGTCAAAGAGCATAAATTTATCATTTCTAACATCAGCAAATCTGTATCCGTTAAAGACCCAGTTATTGCCTTGCTTCATGTATCTTTTGCCGTCATGTTTATCTTTTTCAAAGCCAGCGCCTATTTGATTGTGAAAGCTTGAAAAATCAACATCATACTTTAAATTTGCCTCAAATATATTCCTTTTTAAATCCACTTTCACATTTGGAGTGGCATCTCTTAGATGAAAATTATCAGCTTTTCGCTCAACCTTTTTTAGGATAAGTTCAAAATTTAGCGTATTTGAAAGATCTTCTTCGCCTAAGCGAATATTTAGTTTGCCAACTTTTCTTGTCGTTTTAAAAGCATCCATCGCATGTTCTGGCTGCTTATCTTTATCAATATTATCCCTTAAAAACGTAAGCCTAAGCTCGCTAAGATCATTTGGCACGAAGCCTAAGATAGCGCTTTGGCCTTGCCTATTGTAGCCATAGTCCCATCTTTTGCCACTTCCATCTTTATAATTATTTGCTTTGGTGAAATTTGCATTTAAAATGGTGTAAAAATTTGCGCCACGATATTTAAAAAGCGATGAGTTGTAAAAGCTTTTGCCATACATTCCAGCCGAAATATGAAACATATCAGCTGAGTTATCAAGCAAATTTGTAACAAATGGATATTCGCTTCTTTGAGTGCGGTCAAATTGATTTTCCACAAAGGCACTTTGTGCAACGTTTGGCGTGATGACTGGTGGCGGTGCAAATTCTCTAATAGGCTTTATAATGTCTAAATTTGCTTCATTTGCTAGAAGCAGTGATGAAAGAACTGCTAGGCTTAAAATAGGCCTCATGTAAACTCCTTTTAAAGATATAATTATGATTTCTTTTATCATAATTGTAGTAGTAAAACCCTTTATAAAAGTTGATGTAAGTCATCTTTTAAATTTCTAATCCACATTTACGAGCTTATTGTAGATAAAATGCTTGATTTTATTTTTGCAAGAGTAGCTAAATGGTGTAAATTTAATGTGAAAGATGTATAAAATTTTGATAATTGTTATATAAAAATTTTTAGATCATGGATTGATTTAGTTAGGCTCTAAAATTATTAAGCCTATCTCTTAGCTCTTTTGAAATGGTAAATTTCGAGAGTTCATATTTGTCAAAAATGATGATCAAATCATCACCTAGTGGTTGCACTAACCCAAAGCAAGCATCTCTATCAAGACGGTTTTTCTTAAATTTTACACTCAAAGTTTCGACTTTTTTCTTATCGCCAAAACTCTTAATGGCGATCTCGTCGATATCCTTAAAGTAAAATTTTATACTTTTTGAGCCTTTAGTGATAATAAATCCATCATCTTCAATACGTAAAAAGTTGTTTTGAAAAATTTTTCTAACACAAAAGAACGCTGAGAGAGCGCCAATGATGATACCAAAGAGAGACGCTGTGCCAAGAGCTAGATAAAAGTAGCCAATGATGCTAAATATAAAAAGTCCAAGCCCAAAGGCTAGCGCCCAAAATACATCTTTTTTACTCTCTTTTGTTATCATCATTTTTCCTTTTAAGCTAAAATTCCAGCACCATTTATCGCTTGGCTGCGCTCTTTTGCATAAATTCTCTCGCCATTTATCACGTCATATTTCCAGATCGGCGCATTTGCCTTAAAGTCCTCGACAAACTCGTTTATAAGCCTTAGCGCAACCTTTCTTTGAGGGCTCACAACGCCTGCAACATAAGAGCTCGTATGCACTGCCACATCGCCTTTTGAGTGAGCAAAGAGTACGTAGGCATTTTCTTTTTTGGCTCGCTCTTCCCAAGCTTCTAGCCATTTTTTAAGGATCGGCTCATAAATATCAAAGCTAAGCGCCGAAATGCCACCTTCCTCTCTTACGATCCCAACAAAAGTGATGAGTGCACCGCAGTTTTTATCTTTAAAGCGTTCATACCACTCGTTTGTGATGCTTTGAACGTCCAAGCTTCCATTATAAATTTGCATCTTAGCCCCCACAAACTGGTGGCAAAATAGAAATTTTATCGCCTGATTTAAGAGCGAAATTTATATCGCTTACGATCTCGTCATTTACGGCAACCGCACAGATATTTAGCCATTTTTTAAGCTCTTCTTTTTGGCTTAAAGCCTCTTTTATCTCGCCTAAATTTTTTGCCTCTACTTTTATATTTTCAAGCCCGATAGGCCCAAGAAATTCGATCTCTATCACGTTTTATCCTTTGAGATTTTTGCTGATTTTACTTAAAAATAAATTTAGATATACTTATTTAAAAATTTAAAAAGCGAGCAAAAATGAACGAAATTTTAAAGAGCATAAAAACCCCAGCCTACGTTTGTGAAGAGGCAAAAGTACGTAAAAATCTAGAGCTTTTAAGGTACGTAAAAGAGCAAAGCGGAGCCAAAATTTTAGTCGCACTCAAAGGTTTTGCATTTAGCGGAGTGATGGATATGGTTGGCTCTTATCTTGATGGTGCGACTTGTAGCGGACTTCACGAGGCAAAATTTGCAAACGAATACGTAAAAGGCGAGATTCATACTTATAGTCCAGCCTTTAAGGATGAGGATTTCGATGAAATTTTAAAAATTTCAAAGCACATTACATTTAACTCTTTTGCGCAGTGGCAAAAATTTAAGGGTATTGCCCTAGAAAATGGTATCATCTGCGGCCTGCGCGTAAATCCTGAAGTCTCACTAGCCCCAACTGACAGCTATAATCCATGCGGCAAATTTAGCAGGCTTGGCATCACAAGAGAAAATTTTAAGCCAGAGCTTCTTGATGGCATTAGTGGGCTTCATTTTCACGCACTTTGCGAAGAGAGTGCGAGTAGCTTACAAACCGTGTTAGAGGCATTTGAAGAGAAATTTGGGGAGTTTATCCCAAGGATGAAGTGGATAAATATGGGCGGTGGCCACCATATCACAAGGGCTGATTACGACGTGGAGCTGCTTATAAAGATAGTTAGGCGCTTCCGCGAGAAGTACGGCGTAGAGGTCTATCTGGAGCCTGGTGAGGCGGTTGGCTGGCAGACTGGCTTTTTGATAAGCAGCGTACTTGACATCGTGCATAACGAAAAAGATATTGCTATCCTTGACACCTCGGCCGAGGCACACATGCCTGATACCGTGCTTATGCCTTACCGTCCAGCCGTTAGGGGCGAGAGTGAAAATGGCAAATTTGCTTATAGATTTGGCGGCAATACCTGCCTAGCTGGCGATATAGTAGGGCTTGAAGCGGGCGATGCGGAGTATAAATTTGATAGCAAGCTAAAAATCTATGACCGAGTCATCTTTGAAGATCAAATTCACTACACTATCGTAAAAAATACGACATTTAACGGCATAAAACTGCCTGATCTACTGCTTTTAAAAGAAAATGGCGAGATAAAGATGATTAGAGAGCTAGACTACGAAGAGTATAGGCGTAGAAACTAATAGCTGGTGTTGCGGCTAGTTTCTGGCTGCTAAATACTAAAAGCTCATTTGTATTTATATCTATAAAATTTTTACAGATTAGTATCCATAAATTTTGGCAAATTTGTCTATCTTTGAGCTTTTCTGCCAGTTGTATTCAGTCTCATTTGCGATATTTTGAGCTAATTCTTTACCAAAATGATCACTTATGAAGCCAAGAGCCATATCCATGCCGGCGGCCACGCCTGAAGCCGTGTAAAATTTATCATCTTTTACCCACCTGGCGTGTGATTGCCATTTTACGGCATCACGGTACTGTTTTACCCATTCAAACGACTTTTTATTTGATGTGGCTTTTAGCCCATCAAGCATTCCAGTGCAAGCTAGCAAAGCTGAGCCAGTGCAAACACTAAGGCAAAAATTTGAAGCCAAAACACACTCTTTAAGATGTGATATAAACTCGTTGTCTTTTACTAAAATCCTTGTGCTCTGACCACCAGGTACCAGCAAAATACTATTGTTTGGTAAATTGACCAACTTTTTTGTTCTTACTTCAAATCCTTGCTTGCTTTTTATTACTTTACTATTAAACGATACAAAATTTGGATTTATTCCAGGTACTCTTGCTAAAAACTCTACAGGACCCATGAGATCAAGTGTCTCGTAATCATCAAAAAGAAGACAAAATAGATTCATTGCTCTGCCTTTTGGATAGAAATTTCAAAAATACTTTGATATTTTAGTTTAAATTTTTAAGAAATAAAGGGAAAAATATAAATTTTTAAAGAATTTTTATCTAAAAAATTGAGATAACTGAAAATTGTTTTTAAAATTTAGATAATAAATTTTTAGGTATATTCTAGTAGAAAATTAACAAAACTTAAATATATTTTATTAAATTATTAGTAATTTTTTTTACTAAGGTTTACTTGTGATTAGCTCTGATATAATAGCAACCAAAACAGCATAACTATGTGATTTTAGCATATTTAACTAAAAGCTCAAATCATTAAGTTTTATGCAAATAAAGGAATAAAATGACGAGAATTCTTACTCTACTTTTTACATTGTCTGTTGCAGCAATGGCCATTGAGGGACCAACTGGCGTCAATCAATTTGACAGCACCATTTGGGCAGCACAGAGGATAGAAAATATCAAGCCTTATGAGCATAGCTGGGGTCCGATATTTACTTTTATCCAAGGTAACGACTACTTTGCCATAGGTGCGCTCTGTATTATCCTTGCGGTCATCGGTGCGTTCGTGCTACACTTTTTGATCATCGGACCAAAACACTTCAGTCACGATGGCAAAAAAGTATATGCTTTCTCAATGATTGAGCGTGTAGCTCACGGTCTAGCTGCGATCTCTTGGATGGTTTTGGTTCCAACTGGTATCATCATCATGTGGGGTGCAGAGCTTGGCGGTGGAACATTTGTGCGTTTCTGTAGATACTTGCACGATACAGCAACTGTGATCTTTGCTGTTTCTGTGCTTCCTATGTTATTTACCTGGACAAAGAGAATGCTTCCGGCAATTTATGATATCAGATGGATGATGATAGTTGGTGGCTATTTATCAAAGAAAAAGAGACCTGTTCCGGCTGGTAAATTTAATGCTGGTCAAAAAGCATGGTACTGGATCGCTATCCCTGGTGGTATCGTGATGATCATCACTGGTGCGATTATGTATTTCTTAGACTTCAAAGAGCCAGCAGTTGCTACATGGCTTGGCATAACACAGATCGACCTTTTAAGATATAGCGTAGTTATACACAACTGCCTTGGTATAGTCTGTGCAGTATTTTTCCTAGTTCATATCTATATGGCAGCTATTGCTATTCATGGTGCTATTTGGTCGATGATTACTGGATATAAAGAGGAAGAAGAAGTTTATGTTCTTCATCACTACTGGTATCAAGAGCTCGTTAGAGAGAATAAAATTCCAGTATCTGATTATGAAAAGTCTTATACAAATTTAAAATAATTAACTTTACTCTGACCTTGCTAGTAAGCGAGGTCAAAGCTCTCTTTTATCTCAAATTTATACATTAAAATTTTTAAAATAATTAATATTTTTTTGGCTATAATCCAAACTAGTTTCAAGGTTTGAAATACTAATTGCAAAAGGAAAAATCATGACAACAATTGATTGTAGAAATTTAGAATGTCCAAAACCAGTCATAATGACAAAAAATGCACTTGATGGTTTAAGCGAAGGCGAAAGCTTAGAAATTTTGGTAAATGCACTAGCCCCAAAAGAAAATATTTCAAGATTTTTAAAAAATCAAAATATAAACTTTAGCCTAGAAAGCAATGGCAATGAGACTAAAATTTTAGCTACAAAAGACAAAAATGCGCTTGAGCTTACAAATTTTGATGAGTTTGTTTGCGATATCACACCAAAAAGCGAAAAAGTGCTCTATCTAAACGACGAGCGCGCAGGAAGTGGTGAAGTAGGAATAAATTTACTATCAAAATTCTTAGGAGCATTTCTTCAAGTTGAGAAAAAACCAAAGATAATAATCTGCGTAAATAACGCTGTAAAGATGACTGCAAACCGCTCACACCCAAGCTTTAAGCCGCTTAAAGATCTTGAAGCTGCTGGTGTTAAAATTTTAAGCTGCGGAAGCTGCTTGGAGGCTTATAAGCTAGTAAGTGATCTTGCGATTGGCGAAATTTCAAATGCTTATGAGATCATCGACATACTCTCAACTCACGAGCAAATCAAATTATGATCTACCACGACAAAAAGCTTACGCAGTTCGTTAGAGCCGCTGGTTGAGCTGCTAAGCTTGACCCGTCGGGTCTAAACAAAACGATTAGTAGTTTAAATTTATCTCATCCAAATCTGCTCTCAAGCACCAATTCTAATGAGGATGCGAGTGTCTTTAAAATTTCAAATGACCTTGCATTGGTTCAAACGCTTGACTTTATAACGCCTGTGGTAAATGATCCATTTATCTACGGTCAAATCGCTGCTGCAAATAGCCTAAGCGACGTCTTTGCAATGGGTGGTGAGGTGATAAATGCTCTAAATATCGTAGGCTTTGATAGCTGCAACTTGGCACCTGAAATTTTAGGAGAAATTTTACAAGGTGGAGCCGATAAAGTAAAAGAGTGTGGTGGCATTATAGTTGGCGGGCATACGATCGAGACACAGCAGATGTATTATGGGCTTAGCATTACTGGAAAGGTGCATCCTGATAAATTTTGGGCAAATAATACAGCTATAAATGGCAATGTTTTGATACTTATAAAGCCCCTTGGAAGCGGTATTTTAAGTACAGCAATAAAGGCTGATTTATTAAGCATGGAACAGATAAAAGAGGCTGCAACTATCATGGCACAGCTAAATTTTTATGCATTAAAGGCACTTGATGGTATTAAAGTTTACGGTGCCACTGATGTGACTGGATTTGGCTTTTTGGGGCATTTAAGCGAAATGTTAAATGAAAAGATCAGTTTTGAAATTTATGAAAAAAACGTACCAATCATTGCTAGTGCAAAGGAATTTGCAGATATGGGCATCATTCCAGAAGGAAGCTATAAAAACCGCGAATTTGCAAAGCATTTTGTAGATAAAGAAGCTGACATTTTGCTATTTGATGCACAAACTTCAGGTGGACTTTTGCTTGCAGTTGGTGAAAAGGATGCGATGCTCGCAGTAAAACGGTTAAAAGAAGTAGGTTATGAAAGCTCGGCTATTGTTGGCTCTGCGGTGCCAAAGAGTGAGTTTGGTATATTTTTAAGATAAATTTTTAAAGATAGCATGCTATCTCATTGCGTTAGTGAAATCTTTTAATTTACTTAACCATTCTATAATTTCAAAAACTACAAAAGGAGAGATGATGAATTATCTTGAAATTTTAAAATTTCGTCATGCTTGCAAGGTTTTTGACGAAAGCAAAAAAATCGGTGCTGGAGAGTTTGATTTTATACTAGAAGCTGGTAGGTTAAGCCCTAGTTCAACTGGTCTTGAGCAGTGGGATATCTTAGTCGTTCAAAATAAAGAGCTTAGAGAAAAAATAAAAGCTCTTTCATGGAATCAAGCGCAAATCACATCTTGCTCGCATTTAGTTGTCGTTTTAGCTAAGATCAAAGAGGTAAAATTTGGAAGCACCTACGTTAATAAAATAATCGCTAGAAATACCAACAAAGATCCTGAAGCCATTGCTGCAAGGCAAAAATTTTATCATGACTTTTTGCTAGCAAATTTTAAAAATGATGATGAGCTAACATTTCAGTGGTCACATGAACAATGCATGATAATCGCCACAAATATGATGAATGCAGCTGCAAGTTTGGGCATTGATAGTTGCCCGATAGAAGGCTTTGATAGACATGCTCTAAATGAACTTTTGGGGCTTGATGAGAGCTTTCAAAGAGTGGCTATTATGGTGCCATTTGGCTACCGCCTAAATCCACAACCAAAAAACTTCGCAGAGAAATTTCTGATATCGTTACTTGGATCTATTAAGATATTTGAGCCAAATTTTAAATAAATTTTTGGCTCAATTTTAAATAAATCAATAAATTCTAAATAAATACTTACCTTTATAAACCCAAATCAAGTAAAAATGGGATAAAATCAGAGCCAAAACCTAAACTAACGAGGTGTCTATCGTGCTTGAGAAACAAAAAACCAGCCTTCAAATAGTAAAAATGTTTTATACAAAGTCTATTTTACTTTTACTCTCATTTATATTTTTAGCATTATTTGTAGTTTGTGCTGGTACGAACGATATAAAGTATGACCTTAGCTCAACTAATTCAAATATAAAATCATCAATCTCAAATAGCTTTTTTATAATAAAAAATGATCTATTTTTAAAATCAAAAATGGTTGAAGCAGGTCTTAGTGATATGCTATTTGATAAAAATTCAACAAAAAACGATCTTTATATAGCTTTTTACGTTTTTGATAAAAATAGAAATTTAATCTATTCAAAGAGATTTTTAGGTGCTGATGACATAGCCGAAAAGGATCTATCTTGGCTTAGTTTAAACGAGACAGATGCTGGGAAATTTACAGTATCAGATCGAGTTTATAAAAACAGTCGTTTTAGAGACATTTATGCATCTTATGGACTAAAAAATGGAGGCAGCATTTTAGTTCAAATTGATATAAAATTTTTACAAAACTACACCAATGTAGATTACGATGAGAAAAGCAAAACTTATGCTTATCTGGTAGATAAATATGGAAATTTATCAAGAGATGAGTTTTATAAAAAATTTGATGAATCGATGTTTTTGCCTTATGTGAGTCTTGGCGATGAGTTTAAAGAGGATAAAATAATATTTTCTTTAAGCCATATGGGCTTTTATCTCATAAGCTATATGCCAGAGTATAAAATTTTTGTTATTACCGCTTCAACGAAGCATTTTCATATCTTTATGCAGTTTGTGTTATTTTGGCTATCGATCTTTTGTTTTATATCTTCCATATTTTTATGGGTTAGAGATGTAAAATTTATAAAAAATAGGATAATGCCAGCTTTAAAAGAGGTAAGAGATACTTTAGATGGTGATGAATATGAGATAAGACGAAGCCTTAATATAACAGAATTTGAAGATATAAAAAATGGAATAAACAAGCTAAAAATAGAAACCAAAAAAGCAACTGCCGGACTAGAAGAATACAAAAGTAGATTTGGCTATATTTTTGAACAAAGCTTTTTGAAAATAGTAGTTTATGATGCTTATAGCGGCGATATTATTGATGCTAGTAATGCATTTTTATCTTCCGTTGGCTACACAAAAGATGAGATTATAGAGCTAAATTTAAATGATTTAATAGATGGCGATTTTGCATTGTTTATGCAAATGAAACAAGACGCTCAAAATAGCGATATGAGTTTTAAAATCAAGCTAAAAACAAAAGATGGCAGCACTAAAGAGGGATTTTTACAAGAGTCGCAGATCGAGCTAAGGGATTCTAGGCTAAATTTTATGCTTATACACGAGCTTGACGATGAAAAATTTACGAAAAAGGATAACGAAGCAATAAATGATTATTCGTTTTTATCGCCAAATGTAATAGCAGAAGCATTAAGCAGCGACCCATTTTCTATCGTAAGAAGTACTCAAAATATCGATAGTATCTTCAAAGTCCCGCAAGATAAGAAGCTTATAAATTTAAAAGATCTAATAAGCCCTGAAAGTTTAGATGAGTTTGCTGTAAATGTTTCTAATGAATCTAAAAAATTCTTTGAAAAAGGTAGCAAAAATAGCGAGATAAATCTCGTAGCCAATATGCAAACAAATGAAAACAACAAAACGCCATTTAAGATAAAAGTAAAATTTATTGATAATGGTGCTGATAAAGAGCGAAAGATCATCTACTTTTTTAATGACTTAAGTGATATAGCAAAGTTGCAAGAAAAATATGATGCTGAATTAAAATATTTTCAAAGCATACTTTGGGCAAGCCAAGCGCTTGTCTTTTCATGGGATAAAAAAAGCAACACGCTTTATATCCCAAATGCTATTGCCAAGTCGCTCGGATATGCATTAAATGGGGATATGAGTATAAATTTTGAACGCGCAAAAACTATATTTGTAGATGAATTTGTAAGCTTTAAGGACTTTTTTGACCTTATAAAAAAAGGTGAAGTATATGATGGCGAAGTGCGTTTTTATAGGGCTGATAAAGAGATTATTTATGTAAGGATTAGAGCAAAAGCAATAGCTTTTTATGATGGTGAAGCAAGCGTTATAAAGGGCACAATGCAAGATCTTAGTGTGCAAAATAGCTTTTTTTCTTATCAAGACCTTTTAGCAAAAATTTTCTCATATGCAAAAGAGCAAATTATTATGCTTGATGATGAGTTTAGGATCATAGATGCTAATGACGCTTTTTTCGATACGCTTAACATTTCTAGAGATAAAAATTTTATAGAGAAAATTTACTCAAAAGATATAATAAATTTTAAAAACGGACTAAAAGATATTAAAGATGAAATTTTAAATTCACTTAAAATAACTGGCTTTTGGCAAGGTCTTATTCATGATGTTCGAAGCAAAAATAGACTCGAAGTCATAAGTATAAGCAAGCTTTTAAACGCATTTGGCGATCAAGAGGGATATATATTGTTAGCTTCAAGCGCAAATGATGATTGCTACAATAAAGAGTATCTCGAATTTATCGCGTATCACGATACGCTGACTGGGCTACCAAATAGATTTTTACTTTTTAATAAGCTAGAAAATCTGCTAAAACAAGCGAAAAAAAGCTTAAAAATAGCAGCTTTTTATGTCGATTTTGATAATTTTAAATCGATAAATGACGGATACGGACATCAAGTAGGCGATAAAATCCTAATAGAAATTTCAAAAAAAATAGATGAAATTTTTCCAAAACAAGGAATATTTGCAAGAATAGGCGGAGACGAGTTTATAGGCGCTATGCCTTATGAAAATTTGGGAGAAATTTACGAAACTGCTGAAAACATCTTAAGAGTGGGTCAGAGTAAAATTTCTATTGATGATGACGAGAAAAAACTTAGCGTAAGTATTGGTATTAGCTTAAGTAGCGATGCGCTTAGCGTTGATGATCTAATTGAAAGAGCCGATTGGGCTATGTATCAAGCAAAGCTTAATGGAAAAAATAAATATTATGTATTTAATTCGAAAAAAGATACATACTTTAAAAATGAATATAGAGATGACTCAAAGATCATTGAAGCTATCGATGCTGGCGAGATGTTCTTGCTTTATCAGCCTGAGATTGATATAAAAAGCGGGGAAGTTAGCAGTTTTGAGGCATTTATTAGATGGAAAAATGGCGATAAGATATTAAGGCCATCAGACTTCTTACCGCTTGCAAAAGGCTCAAAAGCAGTTGTCGCTATCGCATTATTTACGCTAAAAGATGCTTTAAAAGCTAGGGCTGTATGGCTAAAAGAGGGAATAAATGCAAAAGTTAGAGTAAATTTGTGCATTAAAAAGCTAATGACTTCTGAGTTTTTTGAGAAATTTAAAAAGCTTTTAGAAGATGAGCAGCTAGACGCTAATGGACTAATCATAGACATCGTTGACTCCGCAAGTGGCGTAAATTTAGATGATGTTGTTAGATATATCGATGCTTATAAGGAACTAGGCGTTAGCTTTTCGCTTGATGATTTTGCGTCTTATTCAGGCTCGGTAGAAGCTTTAGGTATGTTAAAAACAAATAGATTTAATATAGATAAAAGATTTTGCAAACAAATTTTTGACTCAGTAGAAGCGCTAAAGACCATACGTATGATAAAGTATGTATCAGATACATTTAATTTTGATGTCATGATAAAAAATTTAGAAGATAAAAGCATGCTTGAAATTTTTGTTGGATTTGGCTTTAGTAGATTTCAAGGACGGCTTTTTGCGCCAGAGCTTAGCCTGGATGATGTGCTTAAATTTAAATTTGCTCTATCATCTCCGCTAAATGTAAGAAATTTTCAAGATGATGAGAACTACAATATGCTTTGCAAAATAGTAGGTGCAAAAGAGCTTATGACTCGTTTGATAAATTTGCTTAAATGCGATGAAAAAGTAAGCGAAAAATTAAAAGACGAAATAGCAAATCAAGTAGATGATATCAGAATAATAAATGAAAAATTAGCTGAAATTTTAGATACGATCCTTGTAAAAATAGACAAAGAGAACGTAATAAATTTAGCTAATGAGGCAATTTTATTATGCGATAATGATCTAAATTTGAGTGGAGCGAATAAATAATGAATGAAAATGCTTTAAATGTTTATGAGCACGAAATCCCAAATGGAAGCAAGCTATACTTTGCCAGTAGCGCAAAGCTAAAGAGGCAGATCGAACAAAAAGCTAGTGAAATTTTAGAAAATGAAGGCTTTAGCGAGATCGTAACGCCATTTTTCTCATATCACCAGCATTTAAGTGTAGATGCTACAAATCTTTTACGTTTTAGCGATAGCCTAAATCACGAGATAAGTCTAAGAGCTGATAGCACGGTAGATACTGTAAGGATCGTGCTTAGAAGACTAAAGGCAAACGAATCAAAAAGATGGTTTTATATCCAGCCAGTCTTTCGCTATCCAAGCCAAGAAATTTATCAAATCGGAGCCGAACTAATCGGTGAAAATGATGTTTTAAAAAGCATAAATATCGTAGCAAAGCTTCTTAATGAGCTAAAAATGGATACATTTTTGCAAGTGAGCAATATACAAATTCCAAGAGTGATTTGTGAAATTTTAAGCGTGCCTATTGAAATTTTTGAAAATGGGCAAATGGAAAAAATTTTATCTCAAAATGTTCCATGGCTAAGTGCTCTTGCTCTTTTAAAGTCAGTTGATGAGCTGGATGAGGTGATTAAAATTTCTCCAAGCAAACTAAAAGAACCGCTTGAAAATTTGAGAAATTTAGCCAGCGCTTTAGAATATAAAAATTTAAGAATAGTTCCGCTATATTACTCGAAAATGAGATATTACGATAGTTTATTTTTTAGATTTTTAAGAAATAACAGCATAATAGCAAGTGGCGGCAGCTACGAAATAGACGGAAAAATAAATAGTGGTTTTGCTGTTTATACGGATGCATTGATAGAAGAAAAAATTAATTTAAGGAAGTAAGAATGAGAAAGGCTGATTTAGTAGTTGGAGTTCAATGGGGTGATGAGGGCAAAGGCAAGATAGTTGATATGCTAGGACTAAACTATGACATGATCTGTCGCTCACAAGGCGGCCATAATGCCGGCCATACTATCTGGGTTGATGGCGTTAGATATGCTTTGCACCTTGTTCCAAGCGGAATTTTACACAAAAATATCATAAATATCATTGGCAATGGTGTTGTTGTTTGCCCAGAAGTATTAATCACTGAAATGGCACAGTTTGAAAATTTGGAGGGAAGACTTTATATTAGTGATAAAGCACATTTAAATCTAAGCTACCATAGCCAAATCGATCAAGCAAAAGAGAGACTAAAAGGCGAAAAAGCAATCGGTACGACTGGAAAAGGCATTGGACCAACTTATGCTGATAAAATAAGTAGAAGCGGTCACAGAGTAGGCGAACTACTTGAGCCAGAGCGTTTGTGCGATGCTTTAATGCATGATTTTGAGACAAACAAATGCGTATTTGACGCACTTGGTGTAAAAATTCCTAACGAGAATGAATTGCTTGAAGAGCTAAAAAGATATAAAGAGGTTTTGGCTCCATTTATCGCAAATACTACAAACCTAGTGTGGAAGGCACTTGATGAAAATAAAAAGGTATTACTTGAAGGCGCTCAGGGCACGCTCCTAGATATCGATCATGGTACATACCCTTATGTCACTAGCTCAAATACTATAAGTGCAGGTGCTTGTACAGGGCTTGGACTAAATCCAAAAGAAATCGGTGAAGTAATAGGTGTTATAAAAGCTTACACAACTCGTGTTGGCTTTGGCCCTTTCCCGACAGAAGATAAAGGCGTAAATGGCGATAAGATGTGTGATATCGGTAAGGAATTTGGCACAACAACAGGCCGCCGTAGACGTTGTGGTTGGTTTGATGCTGTGAGTGTAAAATACGCATCAAGGCTTGACGGTGTCGATACTTATGCACTTATGAAGCTTGATGTTCTTGATGGATTTGAGGTGGTAAAAATTTGCAAAGCTTATCAATATAATGGTGAAACTATCGATTATATGCCGACAGATCTTGAAAATGCAACTCCTATCTATGAAGAACTTGCAGGCTGGGATAGTGTAAAAGGTATAAGCAAATATGAAGATCTGCCAGCAAATGCAAGAGCTTATATCAAGAGAATAGAAGAGCTAACTGGCGTAAAGATCGGCTACATCTCAACAAGCCCTGAAAGAAGCGATACGATCATTAGATGAAAAGCAAATTTACCTCTATCGTCCGCGTAAAAAAACAAGAGATGGATAAGGTAGAGGCAAAGCTTGCCGTTGCTAGGCTTAATGTAAGAAATTTTGAAGAAAATTTAGTACATTTAAGAGCAAAGCTTGAGGAGTTTTGCTTGCCAAAAAGTGGCAATATAGGTGAGCTAAAGGAAAATTTAGAGTTTATAAAGATAGCAAGGCAAGAGTTAAATGCCTGCAAAGAGAGCCTTGAAATAGCTAAAAAAGAGGTTTCGCATTACGAATATAAATATAAAAATGCAAATTTAGAGTACGAAAAGATGAAATATCTAGAAAAAGAAGAGTTTAAAAAAGAGATAAAACGTATACAAAAGGCCGAAGCACTTGCACTTGATGAGTTTGCGGTGATGAAATTTACAGCTAAGAGCGAGTTGTGATGAGAGCGGTTTTATTACTCTTAACTATTTTAAATTTTGCATTTTGTTTTGAAGTACCAGTTGACTGTACGCAAATTTTTGAAGCTAGAAAAGAAGAAATTTTAAAGGAACTTGAGATCATAGATGAACAGCGCCAAGCTTTAGAGGTATTTCGCGCAAGCTCGGCAGCAGCCTATGAAGAAAATAATAAAAGGCTTGCCAAAAAAGAAGCTGATCTAAATGCGACAATGAAAGTGATCGAACAAAAACGCAAAGAGATCGATGAAGTGGTCGCCAAAAATGAGAAAATTTTAAAAGAACTTCGCACAATGACTAGTGATAAAGTCAATGAGTCGTATTCTAAGATGAAAGATGGTGCGGCAGCTGAGGTGCTTTCTAAAATGCCTAGATCAAACGCAGCCACCATACTTTATGCTCTTGATGCCAAAAAGATATCAACTATCATGGCGAAAATGGATCCAAAAGTAGCATCTGAGATCACCACTTTGCTTCAAAAAGGGCCACCATTTGCTGATGAAAAAGGTGATATGCCAACTCCAGCCGGCAGCATAAATATTCAGTAATCAATCTTTTACACAAGCAAGCAAAATCCTAAAAAATTTAGACACCAAAATATAAAGCACTTGCTTATAAATTTTTGATTTTAAGCTTGCCTAACTTTAGCTTGCATACTTTTGTGGTGGCTATTTTTTAACCAAACTTGCTAGCACCCCAACTCCAAGGATGACTAGAATGATAAAAAGGCTAATTTGTGCAGAAATTTCAAAACCGATATGAAAGATATGAGCAGTCGCATTTAAAGCCAGCTTTGTTGCGATAAAAAACAAAAGCACGATCACAGAAATTTCTAAATACTTTAAAAAATTTTTGAGTGCTTCAAGCACAAAATAAAGCGTTCTTAGCCCAAGTATCGCAAATATCATCGCTGAATAAACAATCACAGGATCTTTACTCACAGCAATGACAGCCGGAACGCTATCAAAAGCAAATATCACATCGCTTAGCTCAATCACGCAAAGACACAAGAATAATGGTGTTGCTATCCAAGTGGCTTTTAGCCTTAAAATTTGATCGTTAAGAGTAGTTTTTTGACTATCTGGAATTTGCTTAGAAATTTCGCTAAATTTAACAAAAAAACTATGTCCAAAAAGCTGTGGTAAAACCGGAAAGAAGCGATAAACTGCCCTATAAGCTATGTGGTTTGAATAATCTTTTATATCCTCATCACACTTATCTTTTTTTATCATCATTACAGCACTATATGCGACTATTGCTGCAAATATTAGCTCCATCCAAGGCGAGATGGCAAAAAGCATCGTACCTACGGCTACAAAGATGAGCCTAAATATCATAGCTCCTATAACGCCAAAATAAAGCACTCTGTGGCGATAAATTTCAGGTATATTAAACCATGAAAAAATCGCCATCATCACAAAAAGATTATCTACTGAGAGCGACTTTTCTAGCGCATATCCTGCAAAATAAAGACTTGCTATTTCACTGCCTCGCTCAAAATATAAATATATGCCAAAAAGTACTGAAACTCCTATCCAAAAGATAGACCAAATGCCAGCATGTTTTAGTAAAATTTTCTCATCATGTTTATGAGCAAAAAGATCTATTCCAAAGGCAAGTGATGCCATTATGAGAAAAACTATAATTGTTTGAATTTCTAATGCGTTCAACTTTTATCCTTAAAATTTTAACAAGGCATCATCAATACTTCTACTATCTCGCCTTTTTTGAGAAATTCTTTATCCATTGGGATCATTAAAAGTGCGGCTTTGTTTGTTAAATTATTTACGATCGCTGAACTGCCAAGCTTTTTGCCATTTAGGTTTACAAAATTTTTTCCTTCACGATTTTCTAAATTTATAGCTGTAAATTCTAAAAATGGTGAGCGTTTTTTATAGTCTTCATCCATTATCGCCGTGATCTTTGGCTCTTCTTGACCAAACCACGCATTTATTAGGACCCTCACATAAAGCACACACATAACCATTGCCGAGTACGGAAATCCAGGCAGCGCAAAGATATATTTATCGCCTGACTTTGCCACTCTGATGTGACGACCTGGTTTTATTGCAGCACCTTCGATGATAAGGCTAAAATTTTCATTTAAAGCGCCTTTTACAAAGTCATAGTCCCCCATACTTATGCCACCAGTCGTCACTAATATATCAGCTGATTTTAGTGCGTTTATGATCGCTCTTTCGACAAGCTCGGCCTTATCTCTTACGATCTCGCAAAGGACCGGCTCTGCGCCCATTTTGCGTATCTGCATAGCGATACCTACGTGATTTGAGCTGTGAATTTGTGCTGGATTTTCTAATGGCTCGCCAAGGTCTTTTATCTCGCTGCCAGTCGCTAGTATCGCAACTCTTGGGCGTATAAAAACGCTTACGTGAAAGACACCAAGCTCAGCAAGAAGTGCTATCTCGGCGTAGGTTAGACGTGTGCCTTTTTTGATCAAAATTTCACCTTTTTTGTAGCTTTCTCCTACTTCGCGCACGGCAAAACCCTTTGGCACGCTCTTTTTGATGATTATTTTTGAGCCGCTAACTTCGACATTTTCTACCGGTACAAGTGTATCAGTGCCTTCGCTCATTAGTGAGCCAGTGAAAGTTTTTACACATTTACTACCCTCTATGACTAGTCCTTTGTCGCTTCCAGCAGGCAGGTCTGTGATGAGCTCAAGCTCGCTTAGACCGTCTTTAAAGGCAAAAGCATAGCCGTCCATCGCTGAAACTGGCTTTGCTGGGTAATTTTCAGCGGCTGTCACATCGTAGGCGATATTTCTATCAAGTGCGTCCGTGATGGCTACTTTTTCGACCTTTTCCCACTCATTTATTGTATCTTTTAGAATTTTTAGGCTATCTGCATAACTCATAAAATCTTTCATTTTTATCCTTTTTATGAAATTTTTGCATATTTTATCCATTTCGCTCTTAAAAAAATTAATCTTTGTTTTATTTAATGATTATTAAAATGTCGTTTAAGAAATCAGTTTGATTTTACCCTATACACAGGAAAATTCATGAATAAAACAGTGCTTTACATCATCGCAGGTGCAAGTCTTGGCATTCTTGGCCCAGTGCTTGTTTATTTTGGCAACCCAGCAAACATGGGCGTTTGTGCGGCTTGCTTTTTAAGGGATAGCGTAGGTGCTCTTGGCTTTCACCAAGCCAAGGTCGTGCAGTATCTAAGGCCAGAAATTTTAGGTCTTATCATCGGAGGCTTTCTAGCCAGTATGCTTTGGAATAGAAATTTCACTCCAGTATCAGGCAGTGCGGCATTTTCTAGATTCTTCTTAGGCGTGTTTGCTATGATTGGTTGCCTTATCTTTTTGGGTTGCCCATGGAGAGCGTTTTTGCGTCTTGGCGGAGGAGATATGACTGCTATTGCTGGTCTTGTCGGTCTATTTGCTGGAGTTTTTGTTGGACGATTTTTCAAGAAAAATGGTTACGTCATACCTGAAAATGATGTCACTACAAAACCAGTTGCGTTTTTGCCATTAATCATTGCTATTTTGCTTTTAATAGCCCTTGTCTTTGGCTTAAAGCTTGGCGATAATGGTGCTTTATTTAGCTCAGAAAAAGGCCCAGGCTCACAGCACGCAAATATCTTTATCTCACTTATTTGTGCCATTGTTATTGGCATTTTTATGCAAAGAAGTAAATTTTGCTCAGTTGGAGCGATTAGCAAAGTTTTTGAGCGCGATCTTTCAATGTTTTATGGCATTGTATCTATCATCGTTTTTGCTAGTATCACAAATTTAGCTCTTGGACAATATAAATTTGGCTTTGAAGCTCAACCTATCGCTCATAATGATGTTCTTTGGAATTTCCTTGGCATGAGCTTGGCTGGTCTTTGCTTTAGCCTAAGCTATGGCTGCCCAGGCAAACATTTAGTGCAAATGGGAGCTGGAAATTTAAGCTCAGCTGTATTTGTTTTAGGCATGGGAGCAGGCGCTGCGATAAGCCATAACTTCATACTTGCAAGCTCAGGAGCTGGCATCACTCCTTACGCTCCATATGCCGTAGCGATCGGCTTTATCTACGCTATTTATGTTGGAGTTTTTACTAAAAAAGCATAATATAAATTTGGCTGCTTTTGCAGTCAAATTTACTCACTTTTTATATCTACCACTTTTATATCTACCACCTCATCAAAAAGTTCAAAAAGCTCACGTTGATGTGTGATCATTAAAATACTAGCCTTAATCTTAAAATTTTTTAGCGGCAATAGTAATGCATTTTGTTTTAAGATATGGCAAACGATAATTCTAAATCGAACTAAATTTTAACAATAAATTAGCAAAGTTTAATAAGTATCAATATAACGTAAATATTTTAAGCTATTTTGATATAGAATATCGATTTTAATTTTATCTAAAGGAATTCTATGAAGTTTAGTATACTTGCTTCATCACTGATCTTTAGCTCGCTGTGGGCTTTAGATACAAATAACAGTGATTATTCAGTTGTTTTACCAACTATCGAGGTGGAAGGTATCTCGGAGCAAAATACCCTAAAAGGTTATATCGCGTATGATAGTGCGGATATCAATAGAAATGGGCTTAGTAACAAAGAGACGCCACAAACTATCGAAAATATAGATATACAAAAGAACAGAAACTACGGCACAAATGATCTTTCAAGTATCCTAGAAGGAAATGCTGGTATTGATGCAGGCTATGATATGAGAGGCGAGAGCATCAAGATAAGAGGCTTTAGTGTTGATGGTGGCGATATATATAGAGATGGCGTTAGAGACTCTGGTCAGATAAGACGCAGTACAGCAAATGTTGAGAGAGTTGAAATTTTAAAAGGGCCAGCTTCGATCTTGTATGGAAGAAGTGATGGCGGCGCAGTTGTAAATCTAGTTAGCAAGAAGGCAAATTTTATGCCTGTTTATAAGCTTTCAGGTAGGGTTGGTAGCTGGAGTAGATATGGCGGTGGTATAGATGTAAACCATGTAGTAAATAATCAACTAGCCGCAAGACTAACGACTGATATGGAACGTGGAAAGTCATGGAGAGAGGGCGTAAAATATAAAAATTTTATGATAAGTCCAAGCGTTATCGTGACAAATGATGGCGGAACGGTTAGTTTTGAGGCGCAATATACATATGATAATGCTTGGCGTGTACCTGATAGAATGCCAACAAAAAGTGTCTATGACAAGCTTGGTATCGACTATGCAAAGGGATTTTCTCATGATGGAGACTTTGTTGAAGATAAGCTTCATTTCTTTCGTACCGAGCTAAATGCAGAGTTAGTAAAGGACATGAATTTAAAATGGGTTTTTGGTTATAGAAAAGCTAGTCAAAATTTTGACCATTATTTTAGTGGTACCATCATGCCCGGAAATAGACTAAAGCAAAACTATGCTAAACAACAAACTGATAACGACACACTCTCAAATGCTATAACACTTACAAAAGAGCTTGAATTTACAAGATTTAAGCATAATCTTACTTTTGGATACGACAACAGCGTAGAAACTCGTCATCCAAGGCTTTGGTTTGATAGTGCAAAAAATGTAACTATAAATCCATATGCATCAAGATCAAGTTGGGGTAGTGTGGGCTACATACCACTTAATACTGATAATAAGCATAAAGCCATAAATAATGGAGTATTTCTCGAGGATCTAATAAGCTTAGACGACAAATATAGGCTACTTATTGGTGGAAGGTTTGACTTTTATAAGTTTAAAACAAGAAATATTGCAGATATGACAAATAGCTACAAAGGGCACTCTTTTAGTCCAAGAGTTGGCTTGCTGTGGGACTTTTTGCCAGAACATACCGCATACGCTTCATACTCAAAGAGCTTTGCTCCATACGGCGGCCGTGGAAATATAGGTATAAGTATAGGCGATACAACGATGCTTGATCTAAAACCGCAGAATAATGAGCAATATGAAATCGGCTTAAAAAGCACATGGGCTGATAATAGATTTAGCTCAAACTTAGCGATATTTCAGATCGAGCATAACAATATAAGATATAGACCAGATCCTATAAATGATCCATATACTTGGGCACAACGTGGTAAAGAGCGAAGTCGTGGTATAGAGTTAAATATCTTGGGTAAAATTTATGAAAATTTATATCTAAGAAGCTCTCTTGGATATATGAGAGCTATTATCGCAAGTGATAAATCAAATCCATTAAACGAAAGACTTAGTCTAAACAATACAACCAACTGGCAGGGCAATGTTTTTTTAAGATATGCTAAAAACGACAAATGGTATGTCGAAAGTGGCGTAACAGGATACTCTAAACGATATAGCTACCGCACAAGTAATGGTAGAGTCATAGACGAACATCTTCCTGGTTTTGCTAGATTTGATGCAAGTGCTGGATATAACTTTAACGAACATGCTCAAATAACACTAGCGATAAATAATATCTTAAATAAAAAATACTGGCGTTCTGATTCAAGACCTGGCGATGAGAGATCGTTTATGCTAAATATGCACTACACTTTTTAACTAAAATTTACACTGCCTTCTCTTTGGCGGTGTAATCTTTTGTCATGTGAAATTTGGAGAAATTTAGCCACCAAAGATGGCTAAATTTGAAGTTATCTTAAAATTTGAATCTTTGCTTTTGCGCGGAGTTTATCAAAATAATCAGCCATAAGTTTTTCTTGCTCACCTTGATAAAGCTCGTTTATAACATTATCCTTAACGTCTGCAAAGCTTGGAGTGTATGAGCCTATTTTTTCCTTTACATAAAACATATCAAAACTATCAGCGCCTTGTAGTATTTGGGTAAATTCTCCATTATTTGTACCAGCTATGATGGCAGCTAGTCTTGGATCTATGCTCTGATAGTCTAGGCTAAGCTCTTGTGTTCGTACGCTGTTAAGTAGTGATGGACTTGTTTTTTGAGCTTCTAGCTCTTCTGGATTCTTTGCCCTATAAAGGACCACTTTAGCAGCGCTAAAGACCTTAAATTTATCAGGATTAGCATCAAAATACATCTTTGCTTTTTGCTCATTTACATTTTTACCAGCTTCAGCCAAGATGCTTTTATAAAGCTTTTCTTGAAGCATCTTTTTTTCTATGTTGTTTTTAAACTCCAAAAAGTCCATGCCTTGAGCTTGGATAGAGCTTCTAAACTGCGAATTTGTCATGCCATTTTGCTTTGCGATCGATTCGATTCTATCGTTTAGCTCAAATGGCGTTACACTAATGTTTAAATTTTTTATCTGAGCATCTTCGAGCCTATCTCTTATGAGTAAATTTAAAGCATCTTGTTCGCTAGCTCTTAGCTGTTCTTTCAAGCTATAAACTTCATAAAGCGTGATTGGTTCGTTCTCTACAATAGCTGCGATACCGTTTATCATCTGAGCCGAATATAAATTTAAAGCACTTAGCATGCCAGCAGCCAAAAAGAGCAATTTTTTCATAATAAAACCTTTATTTAAGTATTTAGTAAATATAATTTTGGGCAATTATAACATAAAAATAAGGCACAAAATGATAGTTACTAGATTTGCTCCGTCGCCTACTGGATACCTACATATAGGCGGACTTAGGACAGCCCTTTATAATTATTTATATGCAAGAGCTAATAATGGAAAATTTTTACTTCGTATCGAAGATACTGACCTAAAACGAAACTCAGAAGAGGCCACGCAAGCCATAAAAGAGGCATTTGCTTGGTGTAAGCTTGATCACGACGGCGAAGTGACATATCAGTCAAAGAGGTTTGATCTTTACAAAGAGTATGTTAAAAAACTACTTGAAGAAGGCAAAGCATATAAATGCTATATGAGCAAGGATGAGCTTGAGGAGCTTAGAGCCAGCCAAGAGGCTAGAAAAGAGCGCCCAAAATATGATAATAGATATAGAGATTTTACTGGCACGCCTCCAGCTGGCATCAAGCCAGTCATCCGTATAAAAGCCCCGCTTAGCGGCGAGATCGTCATACACGATGGCATAAAGGGTGAGGTTAAATTTAAGGTTGAAGACATATTAGATGACTTCATCATCGCAAGAAGCGACGGTACACCGACCTATAACTTCACGGTCGTAATAGACGACGCACTAATGGGTGTAACGGACGTCATCCGCGGCGATGATCATCTCTCAAATACCCCAAAACAGATCGTTCTTTACGAGGCACTTGGCTTTAAGGTACCAAAATTTTATCACGTCGCTATGATAAACGGCGAGGATGGCAAAAAGCTTAGTAAAAGACATGGCGCGACTGACGTTATGGAGTATAAAAAGATGGGCTACTTGCCTGAAGCGCTCTTAAATTTTCTTGTTCGTCTTGGCTGGAGCCACGGCGATGATGAGATTTTTACTATTGAGGATATGCTTAAATACTTTAATCCAAACGATATCAACAAAAGCTCAAGCACCTACAACGCTCAAAAGCTTGACTGGCTAAATTCTCATTACATAAAGACTTTGCCTTATGAGAGACTAGCTCATGATATGCTTGAGTTTGGCGTAGATTTTAAGGCCTTGGCAAAGGGTGAGTTACTGTTAAATTCGCTCCGTGAGAGGTCAAAGACATTAATCGAGATGGCAAACAGCGCAAATGCGATCATCAACGCTCCAAAAAGCTACGATGAGAAAGCATGGGCTAAATTTATAAATGAAAATAGCAAAGAAATTTTGGCTAAATTTGCTCAAATTTTAGATCGTGACCTTGACGCAAAGGGCTATGAGGAGCTAACAAATAAATTTTTAGAGCAAAATGGCTTAAAACTAAAAGACTTAGCCCAGGCTCTAAGGATAGCGCTAACTGGCTCAAGCGTGAGTCCAAGCATATTTGAAGTGCTTGAAGTAGTGGGCAGTAGCGAGACGAAAAATAGAATACAAAATTTATTAAAGGAAGAAAAATGACACATGTAACTAAAGAAGAAGCACTAAACTACCACATAGGCGGTAAGATTGAGATAAAGGTAAAGACGCCCTGCGAGACATCAAGAGACCTTTCAATGGCCTATACGCCTGGCGTTGCAGAGCCTTGCAAAGAGATAGAAGCTGATAATGAACTAGCTTATAAATATACAAATAAAGCAAATCTGGTAGCCGTTATCACAGATGGCACAGCTGTTCTTGGGCTTGGCGACATCGGTGCTATCGCTGGCAAGCCAGTTATGGAAGGAAAGTCAGTCTTATTTAAAAAATTTGCAAACGTTGATGCCTTTGACATCGAGCTAGACGAGCATGATCCAGATAAGATCGTTGAGATTTGCAAGGCTCTTGCTCCGACATTTGGTGGTATAAATTTAGAAGATATCCGTGCTCCAAAGTGCTTTGAGATCGAGAGAAAGCTTCAAGAAGCAGTCGATATCCCAGTCATGCACGACGATCAGCACGGCACAGCGATGATAACAAGCGCTGGTATGATAAATGCGATGGAAATTTCTGGCAAAGATATATCTAAGATAAAAATCGTAGTTAGCGGCGCAGGTGCAGCTGGTATTGCATGCGCGAAGATGTATAAAGCGCTTGGTGCAAAACACATCGTGATGATAGATAGTAAAGGCGTAATTCACTCAAAAAGAACAGATCTAACGCCTGAAAAGGTAGAGTTCGCGCTTGAAACTGAGGACAGAACTCTAGCTGATGCGATGAATGGCGCTGATATGTTTTTAGGTCTTAGTAAGCCTGGTGTTCTTACAAAAGAGATGGTCGCATCTATGAATAAAGAGCCTATAATTTTTGCTCTTGCAAATCCAGTGCCTGAAATTTATCCAGAGGATGTTGAGGCTGTAAGAAGTGACGTTATGATGGGTACAGGCAGAAGCGACTATCCTAACCAAGTAAATAACGTTTTAGGCTTTCCATTCATCTTTAGAGGTGCGCTTGACGTTAGAGCTAAAAAGATCACTGAAAATATGAAAATGGCTGCGGCTAGAGCGCTTGCACAGCTTGCAAAAGAGCCAGTACCAGCTGAAGTTTTAAAAGCAAGTGGCGTTAGCGAGCTAAAATTTGGCAAAGAGTACATCATCCCAAAACCATTTGATAAACGCGTGCTAACAGCAGTCGCTCCAGCAGTTGCAAAAGCTGCTGTTGAAGATGGCGTAGCGAGAGTAAAAGATTTTGATGTTGAGGCTTACAAAGCCAAACTTGCAAAAGGATTTTAAATTTTAGCCCAAATTTTGGGCTAAACTCTTTTTGGCATTTTGTAAAGATAAACCCTGTAAAAATAGTAAATTTAAGGATAAAAAATGCAAAACGTGAAGCTCATCTCGCACCCACTGATCGAGCATAAATTAACCATTCTACGTGATAAAAATACCCAGCCTTTTCAGTTTCGCATGCTAGTTGATGAGATCAGCTACCTTATGATCTTTGAAGCGACTAGAAATTTAAAGGTAAAAGATGTCAAAGTCCAAACCCCAGTTGCGGTGGCAAATGCAAAGAGACTTACTACAAAAGTGATGATATGTCCTATTTTAAGGGCTGCTCTTGGTATGCTTGATAGTGTCTTTACTATCATCCCAGATGCGAGTGTGGGCTTTTTGGGTTTTCAGCGAAACGAAGAGACCGCTCAGGCTGAGTTTTTCTACGCAAAGCTTCCAAAAGACGCAAAAGAGCGCATGGCGATCATCATCGATCCTATGTTTGCGACTGGCGGCACGGCGATAGACGCGGTTAAGTTCTTGCGTGAAAAGGGCGTTAAAGAGATCAAATTTATCTCTATCATCGCCGCACCTGAGGGGTTAAAGAGATTTAGCAAAATTTACCCAGACGTCGAGGTCTATACGGCATCGATTGATGAGAAACTAAATGAGAAAAACTATATCGTTCCAGGTCTTGGTGATGCTGGCGATAGAGTTTTTAACACGCTTTAAGGGCTAAATTTGAATAAAAGACTTTTGCCAGCCTTAGTCGCCTTTATCATTGCTATTATTGTTGGCACTTTTTTCTTTTCAAATAATGGTAGTGAAGCAAATAAAAACGCTCAAATTTTACTTGAGCAACTAAACAAAGAGGGACAAAAGAGCCAGAGTCTCGCAGAAAACGGCTCATACACCTCAAAAGATGAGGTCGCTCTTTATATCTATAAATTTAACAAGCTACCAAAGAATTTCATAACCAAAAATGAGGCACTTGATCTTGGCTGGGATGCAAAAAGTGGAAATTTATGGCAGATAAGCGGTGGCAAAAGTATCGGCGGAGATAGATTTTCAAACAGAGAAAAGAGGCTACCTGAAGCTGATGGCAGAAAGTGGTTTGAGTGCGACGTAAACTACAAAGGCGGCAGGCGCGGCGCTGAGAGAATTTTATATTCAAACGACGGGCTTATCTACTATACGCCCGATCACTACGAGCATTTTTACCTGCTTTATGAGAAGAGGATGCAATGAAAAGCGTGATCTTAGATGCCAAAAAGATGGCTGAAAAAGAGAAGATGCATGAGTATTTTGCTAAGAAATTTAACCTGCCAGAGTACTACGGCAAAAATTTAGACGCGCTCTTTGACTGCCTTTGCGAGATAAATGAGCCAACGCTTATAAAGCTAAAAAATGAAAATGCTTTGGATAATGGTATGAAAGAGAGCTTAACTCAGCTATTTCGCGACGTTTGCAACGAAAACGAGATGGTTAAATTTGAGCTTGTAAAAGATGAAAAATGATATTTGGAAAGATTGATTATCTAAATTTACTCCCATTTCACGTATTTTTAAAATCAGCCCCACTAAGCTCTCAGATAAAAAAGGCGATCGAGTTTAAAAAGGGCGTGCCAAGCAAGCTAAATAGGGCGCTAAACGCTAGAAAGATCGACGCCGCGGTGATCTCAAGCATAGCTAGCAAAAAGGCAAATTTAAAGAAGCTAAATTTTGGAATAGTCGCCAAAAAAGATGTAAAAAGCGTGCTTGTGCGCAAGAACTCAGCCCCAAAGCCAGATCCTGCCTCAGCCAGCTCAAACGCCCTGGCCAAGGTGCTTAAACTAAATGGCGAGGTGATCATAGGCGACAGGGCGCTAAAGGCATACTTAAGCGAGGGCAAAGAGTACTTTTATGATCTTGGCAAAATTTGGCACGAAAAGACAAATTTGCCCTTTGTTTTTGGTAGATTTTCTTACGTAAAAAATGGCTCGTTCTACAAAAAACTGGTCGCAAAATTTTTGCAAAAAAACGTAAAGATCCCAAACTATATCTTAGCCCAGTATGCTAAAAGCCGCGACATAAACGAGCAAGATATCAAGTGGTATCTTAAATTTATAAGCTACAAAATAGGTCCAAAAGAGCAAAAATCACTCCAAAAATTTTTTAAAGAAAATAGACTATTAAAAGCAGCAAAAAAGAATTAAATCTAAAGCTGCTTAGCAACTTCCAAGAAACTTTTAAATTTAGTGATGCATATGCATATTAGTTGAGTTATCATAGCTCATATTTTGCATCATCATCTTGTGGTGATCGTGCATCGGCGTATCTGCTGGCATATTCATTTGCATATTCATATGCACATCCATCGCGCCGTTTTCAGCCTTGTAGCCTGTTATGGTAGGACCAACCATGCCAAGTATCATCGCGACGTATCCGACGATTAAAAAGAATATGAGCAGGCAAAAGTGAAGCTTTAGTTTTGCCTTTTCGCTTGCGTTTTTATAGATCAAATTTAGCTCTAAAAGGGCGATGCCAAGAAGTGGGATGACGCCGATGAGATATGAGTAGATAGCGATGACATCGGCATATCCACGCCATTTTATAGATGGATAAATTTTTGCTAAAAAATAGATCACAAGAGCTGTAAAATAGACCCCAAGCACTATGCCAACAAATTTACTAACAGCTTTAAAGCCAGCATTTTTGCCGCTATCCATGTGATACATCGTGAAAAACTCCATCGCCACTAAAAGCTCAGCAAGCCCCATAGGTATCACCATGTAGAGGATTAGATTGTAAGGTTGATCAAGTGATAAAAGCTCCATGTAGTGTGTCATTACCATTGTAAATTCTTTGTAAAATTTTAAAAAAATTTACTACCAAGGGACTAAGATAGTTAAAAAATATTAAGAATAGTTGCGGTATTTAAGCGGATGTTAAATTTACTCCTAGCCAGGCTAAGAGTAAATTTAAGCTAGTCTTTAAACTCGTGTGAGATGACTGGAGAAAATTCTTCCCAATGAAGTTTGGTTTTAAATGTTGGCATCTTACTTTGAAATGGTTCTTTCTTAAGTGCCGCCATAGCGACACTATCGCCTTTTGGTTTAGCTGGTGCTTCTACGTTTAGTATAGAGCGTTCAAGATCGATGAAATCTTTTAAAATAATAGTATATGATTTAAAGAAATTTGCCTCTTTGTGAGCTGAAAGTAGCTGAGAAAACTCATCTACAAATAAATTTAAAGTTTCAGAAAATAGCTTATTGCTAATATTTCTTGCATCATCAAACTCATCTTTTAAAAATGTAGCCATCGCTAAAAATATAAATCCAACGTAGTCCTCGCTATCTTTGCAAAGCTCGCTATCACGTCTATATGGGCTTAGTTTTAAACATTCAATAACCCTAAGCCTAGCTGCTCCGTTATCTCTGCCCTCTTCATAAAATGAAGCGCTTAAGGGGATATTTGTAAAGCCAAAAAGAACGTCATTTTGTTCTTTTGAAAATTCTTCAAAGCTAAATTTATCTAAATTTTTAAATGCAGCATCACTATCCTCGCTTAAAGGATTTGCGCTTAAGTATCTTAACTGCTCTTTCCACCTTGCATATTTCTCATCATTTGTGTAAAAAAACATAGGATATGCTAGAAATTCGTAAAAATATGATCTTGCTTTTATGATGTTTTTATCCATTTAATAAATCCTCTTTCATCGCGTTTATTTGGGCTTGAACCATTAGTTTGGCCTTACAGTCAGCACAGCAGTAAAGCGCTTTTATCTTGACCCTATCGTTGCCAAATCTTGGTTGCATTATAGTTGCGATCTTTTCGACCGCTTTTTTAGTCGCAAACTCTTTTCCGCACTCAACGCAGGCAAAAAGCTCATCTCGTGCTAGCTCATTATATGTAAAAAACTCAGGCTTAAGAGAAATTTTTCCAACTTCAAGGCTTATGGTATCTTTTTCAGCACAGCTTAGTTCGCAGTATCCGCAAGCTGTACAGACGCTTGGATTAAATAAAATCGAATTTGTCTTTTTATCAGCCACTAGCGCACTTACGTTACAAGCGCCAACGCAACTTAGACAAAGCGTACAGCTATCAGTGTTTATCTTGACATCGCCGTATCTTATCATCTCGCCGCTTTTTACCACGCCAAGATCTTCGCTGCCTACTAAAAACTCAAGCCTTTTTGCAAAAATTTCTCTTTTTGGCAAGGCATATTCGTTTATAGTGTGTTGTGAGTCAGCTATAAATTTTGCTTTTTTGAGCGCATCTTCAAGCTCATTTTTATCTTTAGCGTGATAGATCGCCGTCTCTTTAAATTTAAGCTCATAAATTTGATTTAAGATGCTAATAGCGTCTTTTTCGCCTTTGCCAAGAGTTTTGCTAAATAAAATCACACTCGCACCACTTTCTTGAAGGAGTGTCAAAAAGTGCGTTTGGCTTAGAAAATGTGCAGCTGAAATGGCAAAAGGTAGGACATTTTCTGGTAGGCTAACTCTAAGATCTTCTAAATTTATCTCTTCAGGCACAATGAGTGCAATCTTGCCTTTATAAAGCTTTGCCACAGCGGCAAATGAGCTTTGTGGCATTAGAGTATAATCAAGTGCGCCGCTAGGGCAGACGCTGATACAGTTTCCGCAGTTTGTGCAGTCTATCTGTGAAAAGACAAGGTGCTTTGTTTCATCCTCTTTTAATATCGCAACCGTTGGGCAAACTTCGGCACAACGACCGCAAATTTCAGTCCTGCGCTCGTGATACTGGCATATTGACGAGTCATACTGCGTAAAGCTTTTGTATCTAAATTTTGGAGTTTTTTCATTTAAAATTTTAAGCACAGCTTCGTCTTTTAGCCAAGATATTTCGTAACAGCCGCTTTGCTTTAGCATATAATCCCTTGCGTTTTCAACCAAGAAAAAGTCGCAATCAACTTCAAATTCGTCGTTTGCTCTAAGTACTAAAACGCTTAGCTCACCAGCCGCACCGTATATAAATTTTACTTCAAAGTGCGTGAGTTCAATGACTTTGTAGCCATTTTCTTTTAGTAAATTTGCTAGCTCTTCGCGGCCTGAGTTGCTAACTATTACGACATTTTTGCCAACCTCTTTTTCATAGTCGACATCCTTTGCCATGTCAAATGCAGTTGCTCTTGCTTCATAAAGTAAAAGTGTATTTTTAGCTTTTTCTAAGACGCTTGCGGTTGTGTTTTTTAGGTAAAAATTTATCTCAGGTGCGATGACATTTGCTTTTAGCTTTGGTGAGTTTGAGACTAGATAGTCGCCATTTTCATTATTGATCTCTATTTGTTCATTTAGCATCAAAGTATCGTCAAAATCGTTATAAAAGCCAAATTCTTTCATTGTTTCTCCTATTATCAAAAACGTACTTATTTTAATATTAATGGGATTAATGGACTCTGAATTTTATATGTTCCTTTTTGCTCTAAGGTTTAATTTATAATATTTTTTATGTTAAAATCACGGCTTGGTAAAACTAACTTACTAGGAGCACGAATTGAGCGATTTAAGAGATATCCCACAAGTTGATAAGATCATAAAAAACGAGGCATTTTCAGGATTTGATATAAATTTAGTCACATTGCTTGCGAGGCAAATTTTAAATGAAGTTAGAGCTAAAATTTTAAATGAAAATGCAAATTTTGCGTTGCAAGAAATAATAGATTTAATCCTAAACGAATATCATAAATTTAATGAATCAAGCCTTCAAAGAGTGCTAAATTTAACTGGTGTAACCATTCACACAAACCTTGCTAGAAGCGTCATCAATAAAGAAATTTTAAGCCGTGCAACTCCGGTAATCACAGGATATTCTAACCTTGAATACAACCTAAAAACAGGCAGCCGTGGCAACAGATATGACTACGTTGGCTCGCTAATAGCAAGGGCCTTTGGTTTTGAGGACGCTATCGTCGTAAATAATAACGCAAGTGCAGTATTTTTAGTGCTAAATACCTTTGCAAAAGGCAGAGAAGTCGTCGTTAGTAGAGGCGAACTAGTCGAGATCGGCGGTAGTTTTAGAGTGCCTGAGGTGATGGTAAATGCGGGCTGCTTTTTGAAAGAGGTTGGCACGACAAACAAAACTAAGCTAAAAGACTACGAAGAGGCAATTAGTGAAAATACGGCGATGCTTGTAAAGGTTCATCGCTCAAATTTTGACATTGTGGGTTTTAGCGAAGAGGTTACAGTAAATGAACTAAGCAAATTGGCATGTGGGCAAAATTTGATAGATTATTTTGATCTTGGCAGTGGATTTTACGGAAATTTGCCGTTTAACTTAGATAAAAATGAGCCAGATCTAAAAAATTTAAAAGATGTTTCGCTAGTTAGCTTTAGTGGCGATAAGCTGCTTGGTGCGGTGCAGTGTGGCATCATTGTTGGCAAAAAAGAGCTCATCGCAAAGCTTAGAAAAAATCAGCTTTTAAGAATGCTTCGCGTAGATAAAGTGATCATTTCGCTTTTGGCTGAGAGCATGAAAGCTTATTTAAATAAAGAATTTGAGCTAATCACAACACAAAAACTACTTCACAAAAGCGTAAAAGAGCTTGAAAACTTAGCAAATTTTATAAATAAGAATCTAAAAACATCGCTAGAAATCGTTCGCTCACAAACCTTTGTAGGAGGCGGTGCGATGCCAAATAAAAAAATTCCAAGCGTGGCTTTGGCGGTTAGTGGAGATGCAGTTTTAAATGAGCAGAAATTTAGGCAAAAAAAGGTGATCGGCCGCATAGAAAATGATAAATTTTTGCTTGATTTAAGAACGCTTTTAGATGAAGATGTAAATGAACTAATAAAAATAATAAATGAAACGGAAGAAAAATGAGTTTAATAATAGGAACAGCAGGGCATATCGACCATGGAAAAACCGCGCTTATAAAGGAGCTAAATGGCTTTGAGGGGGATAATCTTGAAGAGGAGAAAAAGCGTGGTATAACGATTGATCTAAGCTTTTCAAATTTAAGTAAAAATGATGAGAATATCGCATTTATCGACGTGCCAGGACATGAAAATCTCATAAAAACGATGATAAGTGGCGCGTATGGCTTTGATGCGTGTTTATTTGTGGTAGCGGCAAATGACGGCCTTATGCCTCAAAGCTTGGAGCACCTTGAAATTTTAAATCTCCTTGGCGTAAAATCCGTGATCGTGGCACTTACTAAGTGTGACCTCGTAGATGAAGCGACTATAAATTTAAGAAAAAAAGAGATAAGAGATGAAATTTCTAAATTTAAAAACCTGCAAATTTTAGAAATTTTTGCCGTTAGTATAAAGGATAAGGCAAGTATCGACGAGCTTAGAAACTACCTCTTTACGCTAAGAGCTAAAAAACGCGATGAAGAGGGCGTTTTTAGATACTACATTGATAGGGTTTTTAGCCTAAAAGGTATCGGAAATGTCGTAACTGGCACCGTTATAGAGGGAAGCGTTAGTAAAAATGAGAAGCTTTTTAACTATGACGCTGGCAAAGAGGTGCTAGTAAGAAGTGTGCAAAGCCATGATAAATTCGTAGATAGCGCAGGAGTTAGTAGCCGTGTGGCGCTAAATCTAACTGGCATTGAGCTTAATGAGCTAAAAAAGGGGCAGTTGCTTAGTAAAAAAGGCTATTTTAGGGGATTTAGAGAGGTTGATGCGGTCGTAACTGCTAAGAATCTCATCCACTCGCAAAGCGTAACCTTTTGCGTAGGAGCTAAAAATGTGCCTGCAAAGGTGCTAATCCTTAGCCAAAAAGATGATAGCTACTTTGTTACCTTTAAATTTCAAAGCGATATGTTTTTGAAATTTGACGAGGTATTTGTGCTTATCTCGGACGCACGCGTGATAGGAGGTGGCAGAGTGCTAAATCCTGTGCTTGAGCCACTAAAAAAGGCTGGTAAAATTCTCTTTTTGGCTGCACTTTTAAAGCATGATTTTGTTGGAGCCTTTTCTATCTTAAAAGAGGCTCACAAAAATGGTTTTGGCATCATCTCTTCTTATCAAAGATTTGGTCTAAATCACGAAGAGGCAGTAAATGTGGCTAAAAAAGTCTCAAATGTCTTTGTCGATGAAAAAGCTTTAAATATCTACGATCTAAGCGCGGTTGAGCGGATAAAGTCTGTGGTTAAATTTATGATAGAAAAAAATGAATTTGCCGTTTTCTCAGCTCAAAGTATAAGCCTAAAGCTTGCTTGGGCTAGTCAAAATTTAGCTCAAAAAGCACTTGATGAGCTTGAAAGTATAAACTTAATCTCTAAAAATGATGGCGTCTATACAAAAAAAGGCATTGATATAAGCAAACTAAAAGTAAGGCTTGAAGAGAAAATTTATGAAATTTTAGAAAGCGGAAAGCTAGCTCCAACGGCGCCTTATAATATATATGATGAGCTGGAAATAGATAGGCTAAGTGGCGATAATGCACTTAAAAAACTAACTGCAATGGGTAGAGTTGTAAGGCTGGAGCATAATCTTTTTATCACTAGAAATTCGCTAAAAATGGCACTTGATAAGCTAAGAGAGATCATCAAAAATCAAGGCTTTGTAAATGTCACAAATGCTAAGGATGCACTAAATTTAAGTAGAAAATATGTAATCGCTTATCTTGAGCAACTTGACCTTGAGAGTGACATAATGAAGCAAGGAAATGATAGAGTCTTTCGTGGTTAGTATTCATTTACAAAAAGCAAATATAATCCGCCAAATTTTTAAAAAGGAAAAAAATGAAAAAAGTGGTTTTGGCCTCAATATTAGCGGCAACTAGCCTAATGGCAGCAAGCGATAAGCAAATAGAAGATTTTTACTCAGAAGTTTTTAAAAATCAAAATATCGATGGTGTTAATGTAAAAGTCGTAGAACGCACTAAAATTTTAGATGATATAGAAAAAGTAAGCTTAAAATTTAGCAAAGGAGATATGTCTCAAGAAGATGTGACTTTTGTTAAGGGCGATCTTATGTTTCCTGATGTTGTAAATTTAAAGGAGAAAAAGTCTTATTTAGCTGAAGAAAAAAAGGTTATCGCAGAAAAAGCAGCACTTGATTTAGTAAAATCACTAGCTAAAATTTATAAAAATGAAGACAAGACAAATGTTGTAACTCTTGGCAATGATAGCAAAAAGCCAACTCTTATCATGTTTTCAGATCCTGAATGCCCATATTGCAGAGCCGAGCTAGCAAAGATAGAAACTACGCTAAAAGACAATAACGTTGAAATCATCCTAACTCCAGTGCATGAACTATCATCTTTACAAAAAAGTGCTTTGATCTATAAAGATATAAAAAATGCAAAAAGTGATAGCGATAAGGTTAAAATTTTAAGAAAGTATTTTTCTGAGGATTATAACGTGGATGAAAAAAATGTTAGCAAAGAAGAGAGCGACAAGATCGATACTTTACGTAAAAAATATTTCTCAGCTGGCGTTAGATCAGTACCATTTATCATAAACAAAAGTGATCTAAAATAATCTTTTCTAGGGATCTCTCCCTAGAATTTCTTCTTTTAATAAAAATTCTTAAATTTTAAAATACATTTAACTATATTTTTAATAAATACTTAATAAATATAACTAATATTATATATTTACTTTTATTATTTTATAAATATGCTAAATTTACATAGTTTAATTCTAGGCTCTAAAAGCCCTGAAATAGACTGTTTGCAATATTTTAGTATCTCTAAATATGCAAATTTTACATATTACGGAACCAAATTTCTCAAATTTTTAAGTTTGAGAGCTAAGGAGAAAAAATGCAAGGATCAAGAAGAGATTTTCTAAAAAAATCTCTAAAAGTCGGTGCTGCCGGCGGTGTACTAGCAGTCTCAGCCGTAGCAAAAGTGACTAGTGACGACTTAACTCCTGATGACAATGGTGTCGTCGTTGGCAAGTCAAACAAAAAAGAGGTGCTTTATAAAAAAAGCAAGAACTGGGAAACCTACTATAAAATCGCTTACTAAGGGAGAAAACCATGAGTGATGCACGTATAGGAAGACGTTCATTTTTAAAGCTAGCCGCACTTGGTGCTGGAAGCACAATGGCTTTTGGAGAAAATGAAACGATAAGAAAAGCAAGTGATGAGGAGATAAAAAATCCTTTCCCTGGCTCAAAAAAGGTTAGAACGATTTGTTCTATTTGCTCAGCAGGCTGTGGTATCGAGGCTGAGGTAAAAGATGGTGTTTGGGTTCGTCAAGATATGGCGATGCATCATCCGATATCTCAGGGCTCACACTGCTCAAAAGGTATCGATCAGATCGATCTTACACACAGTAAACAACGCATCAAATATCCTATGAAAAAAGTTGATGGTAAATGGCAAAGAATTTCATGGGATCAAGCTGTAAATGAGATCGGCGATAAGATGCTTCAGATCCGCAAAGAAGATGGCCCTGATAGTGTTGTTTTCTTAGGATCTGCGAAATTTAACAACGAGCAAGCATATTACTTTAGAAAATTTTGTGCATTTTGGGGCACAAACAGCAACGACCACGTAGCAAGAATTTGACATAGCGCAACAGTCGCCGGTGTGGCGAATACTTGGGGTTATGGCGCGATGACAAACCACTTTGGAGATATGGCTGCAAACTCAAAATGTATATTTATCATTGGAGCAAACCCAGCTGTGGCAAACCCAGTTGGTGGCATGAAGCACACTTTACAGGCAAAAGATAGAAACAATGCAAAAGTGATTGTAGCTGATCCAAATTTTACAAAGACAGCCGCACATGCTGATCTTTATTTGAGACAAAGATCAGGAACTGATATTGCACTTGTTTATGGTCTTATCCACATTATTCTTAAAAATGGCTGGGAAGATAAAGAATTTATAGAAAATAGAACTTACGGTATTGATGAGATAAGAAAAGAGGCTGAGTACTGGACACCAGAGGTTACATCTGATGTTACTGGAGTACCAGTTGATAAGCTACTAAAAGCTGCAGACATTCTAGCTCGCACAAAACCAGGTACTGTTGTTTGGGCACTTGGCATCACTCAACACTCAGTTGGTACATCAAATACAAGAATTTTACCTATCCTTCAACTAATTCTAGGAAATATGGGTAAAGCAGGTGGTGGCTGTAATATCATTCGTGGTCACGACAATGTTCAAGGCTCAACTGATATGTGCAACCTTTCAGATAGCTTGCCAATGTATTATGGCTTAACTGATGCAGCATGGAAATATTACTGCAAAGGCTGGGGCGTTGATTATGACGAATTTATTAAACGCTTTGCGGTCTCAACAAAAGAGCCAAAACAAGGCGGCACTCCTGTTAAAAACACAGTCTTTGAAGAGTATTATTACCACGATCCTAAACATCCAGAAGATAGAAACTGGAGAAACGAAAAAGGCTGGTCACTTTCAAAATGGTGGCAAGGCGTCTTGAAAGAGGAGAACACATTTAGTAGTGGCGCATTAAGAGTTCTTTGGGTTCAAGGAACTGGTCTAACGTCTATGGCACACTTAGCTAAAATTCAAGAAGCAGCTTCAAAACTAGATATGATCGTTGTGGCTGAGCCATTTGTAAATGAAATTTCTATCCTTTCAGATAGAAAAGATGGCGTTTATATCTTGCCAGTAGCGACTGCATTTGAAAATGAAGGTCACTTAAGTGCTACAAACCGCTCAGGACAATGGAGAACAAAAGTTGTTGATCCACTTTATGAGAGCAAGGGCGATCACGAAGTGATGTTCCTATTTGCTAAGAAATTTGGCTTTTACGATGAATACGTAAGAGGCATGAAAATGGGTATCGTAGATCGTGAAATAAAACAAGTAAAAGATGATTTTGTATGGCCTGATGATGCGACAAATGAGATAGCAAGAATTGGAAATTCTATAGGTTATGGTGGTAGAACAGCCGAGATGTTTAGACGCCATCAAGCAAACTGGGATAAATTTGATCCAGATACGTTAATAGGTATTGGCGGTGAAGTCAAAGGCGAGTACTACGGTAAACCATGGCCAGCATGGGATGAAAAACACCCTGGAACTCCAATACTATATGATATGAGCAAACCTTATGTTGAAGGTGGTTCAGGCTTTAGAAATCGCTTTGGACTCGAACATAATGGCGTTAGTCAGCTAGCTAGCGAAGAGACAACACTTGTTGGCTCAGCTATAAAAGGTGGCTATCCACAAATCACAAAAGAGAATATAGAAAAAGTCTTAGGTATAACTCTAACTGAAGAAGAGAAAGCTAAGATGGGACCAAGCTGGAGCATGGATTATAGTGGTATTATCTTTGAAAAATGCCGTGAAAAAGGTGTTGTACCTTATGGTAATGCAAGGGCAAGAGCTATCGTTTGGGAATTCCTCGATCCTATTCCAAAACATAGAGAGCCTATTCACTCACCACGCTGGGATCTTGTTCAAAAGTATCCGACATTTGATGATCAAGCTAGAAATTTCCGTGTTTCTACTAAGTTTAAGTCAGAGCAACAAGCAAAAGATTGGTCGAAAGAATTTCCAATCGTGTTTAGTACGCAACGTGTCGTAAACCTAAGTGGTGCTGGTATGATCGAAAGAACCAGTAAATATCTATCAGCTATTACGCCAGAGATGTTTGCTAATGTTAACCCAGAGCTAGCTTTAAAATACGGCATAAAAGACCGCGATATGATGTGGATCCACAGCCCACAAGGCACAAAGATCAAAGTAAGATGCTATCACAGCCAGATGGTAACTCCAGATAGAATTTGTATGCCATACAACTTCGCTGGTATTATGCAAGGCGTTGATCTTTCAGCTCGCTATCCAGAGGGCACTAAGCCTTATGTTATTGGTGAAAGTTATAACACTGTTACTAACTATGGATTTGATCCAGTTACTCAAATTTCAGAGTTTAACGCAGGTCTTTGCCGTATAGAAAAAGCTGAGGAAAATACATTTAAAACATCGTTTTTCCATGAATATGGCGAGAGAGACGCCATGGGTAAAGAGTAAGGAGAGATAAGATGGCAAGAATGAAATTTTTTGTAGATACTAACAGATGTATCAGCTGCTATGGTTGCCAAGTTGCTTGCTCTTCTGCTCATGAACTTCCAGTGGGAATTTATAGAAGAAAGGTCATTACACTTCACGATGGTATCGAAGGTAAAGAGGTTTCAACTACCATTGCATGCCAACACTGTACTGATGCACCTTGTGAGCAAGTTTGCCCGGTTGATTGTTTCTACATTAGAGCTGATGGCATCGTGCTTCACGATAAAAATATATGTATAGGCTGTGGTTACTGCTTATATGCTTGTCCGTTTGGTGCACCACAGTTCCCTAAAGATGGAGCATTTGGCGTAAAAGGCGTTATGGATAAATGTACAATGTGCGCAGGCGGTCCAGAGCCAACAAACTCACACGAGGAGAGAGAACTATACGGTCAAAATAGAATGGCCGAAGGAAAAGTGCCTATGTGCGCGGCTGTTTGTGCTACAAATGCACTTTTAGTTGGAGATGCGGCTGAAGTATCAAACGTATATCGCAAACGTGTTATGCTAAGAAATACCGGACTAAATGCCTAACAAGAAGGAGAGCATTTGCTCTCCTTTAAATTTTAAACTTAAAACCTTTTCATTTTTTATAAAGCTACTATTTTTTATTCAAAAGATAAATTTTAAATTTACATTAGAAAATTTCTAAAACTATTTAAAATTGGCTATTTGAAGACAAATTTCTCTTTATTATCTCAATTTGCTCTATTTTATGATAATCGTTTTTATTTTAATCAAAGTAAAGCCTTGGTAATATTCGGTTCAAAAAAATCTCACAGGTGGTTTATTTAATGAATAAATTCTTAAAATTTATGCTAATTATGTTGTTGCCTATTTGGCTTATAGCAAAAAATGAGGATTACGAGCAGGTCGCAGCTCAGATAAAAGAGTCGCTACAAAAAGTAATAACAGAGTATAGAGCGGGCAATATTGAACAAGCGGTCAGTGATACTCAAAATGCTTATTTTGGCTTATTTGAAGATGTTGAAGCTGGCATTAGAATAAATTTAGGTCAGAAAAAAGCTTACTCTATGGAGAAGCAATTTGGCGAGATCAGAAAGGCGATAAAAGCAGGCGAAGCACCAGATGATGTGCAAAAAAGAATAGATCAGATAAATAGCGAGATCGCTGAAGTTCTACCAGTTATTTTAAAAGGACATAGGCTAGTTGGTGAGTATTCAGACAGCCCAGCTCAAGCTGCTGCAACTGACTATGATACTTCTAAATTTATCCCTGAGTGGAAGGTAGCATTTACAAATTTATCAGCCGATCTAGATAAAGCAATAGCAAGCTATGAGAGTGATAAGCAAGATGATGCTAAAAATGCTATCCAAGATGCTAAATTTACAGACTACAGAAATACTCAACTTGAAATCGCTATTCGCCAGCATATAGAAAATGGTAAAAGCATAGATGCTGACATCCAAAGAAAGATGGGCGAAGCGATCAGCGGCATCACAAATGGTATAAGCAAAGATGACTTTAAAACCAAGCTAGATGAGATCAAAAAGCTGGCATATGAGGCAATCTCAAAACTTCCAGCTGATACTGCAAAACTTGCAAAAGTTGATATGAGCGATGTAGAAGCAGCTTCTGAAGAAGATAGTGGTGTAGATTATACCAAAGTCGTTCAAAACATAAACGACAAAATTCAAGCTGCTATCACACTTTATAAAAATGGTGATGTAAAAAAAGCCATGGGCGATATCCAAGACATCTACTTTGATGAGTTTGAAGGTAGCGGCATGGAGAATAAAGTAGGTGCAATAGATGTAAATTTAAAAACAGCTATTGAAGCTACATTTGGCAATCTTGTAGCCCTTATGAAATCAGGTGCAGATGAAAAAACTCTTCAAGAAAGTGCAAGCAAAATGTCATCTCAGCTAGCAGCCGCACTTGAGAAAACTAATGGTTCAAGCTCACCTTGGACGCTATTTATCTGGGCGCTAACTATCATCTTAAGAGAGGGCTTTGAAGCTCTTATCATCGTTGCAGCCGTTGTTGCATACCTTGTAAAAACCGGCAATGCAAAAGCTATGGGTAAGGTCGTATATAGCTCAGTTGGCGTGGCTGTCATCTTAAGCTTTGTCATGGCGTGGATCATGAACGTCATCTTTGGCGAGGCAGCAGGTCAAAAAAGAGAGCTTATGGAAGGCATCACGATGCTTGTTGCAGTGGGACTTCTATTTTATGTTGGTTTCTGGCTTCTTTCAAATGCTGGCGCTAAAAAATGGAACGACTACATCAAATCACATGTATCTGAGTCTATCTCAAGTGGCTCGAGCACAGCGCTTTGGTGGACTGTATTTTTAGCAGTATTTAGAGAGGGTGCTGAGACAGTTCTATTTTATCAGGCACTTATCTTTGACGCAAAAGACTCAGCTGGCTACTCGATGATCGCAGCTGGCTTTGTTGTAGGTCTTATAGTTCTTTTGATAGTCTATTTCTTATTTAAAATTTTCGCTGTTAAAATTCCTATTAAACCATTTTTTATATTTACATCAGCGATCATCTTTTACATGTCGATCGTCTTTGTTGGCAAGGGTGTTGGCGAACTAGTTGAAGGTAAAATTTTCATCCCAACTATCATAAATGGACTTAGCTTCCCTGACTGGATGAGAGACTGGCTAGGATTTCAGCCATATTATGAGAGTTTAGTGCCTCAAATCATTATGGTACTTGCCCTTGTTATTGGCATCGTTATTATGAAATCAAAACAAAATAAAAATTAATCTTATTTAAAGGAGAGAATATGAATAAAATTCTTAGTTCAGCCCTAGCACTTAGCCTAGCAGCTGGTTTTGCACTTGCTGGAGAGCATCCAATCGGTGAGCCTGTAGAGGCTAATGGCATGGAGATAGCTGCAGTTTATTTGCAACCAATCGACATGGAACCAAAGGGTATTGACCTAGCTCCAAGCCTAGCTGATTTTCACCTAGAAGCTGACATACACGCTATTGCTGGTAATAAAAACGGCTTTGGCGAAGGTGAGTGGATCCCATACCTAAAGATTAACTACGAGCTAAAAAACCTTGATAACGGCAAAGTTAAAAAAGGTACCTTTATGCCAATGGTTGCAAGCGATGGCCCACACTATGGTGCTAACGTAAAAATGGATACAGGCGTAGGCAACTATGAGCTTAAATTCCACATTGATAATCCAGAAAAACAAGGTTTTGGTCGTCACGCTGACAAAGAGAGCGGTGTTGGTAAATGGTTTGAGCCTTTCACAACAACTTATAAATTTCAATGGACAGGTGGTCCTGTTAAATAATCACCAGGGGCGTTCTCGCCCCTTTTAAAAAATTCTCACAGGGTTTAGTTATGTCAATTTATTTCTATCAGGTCTTTTTAGCCCTCCTTGGATTTACGCTTTTTGCTGCCTTAAATAACAATGGCAAAAGTTTAAAAACGATCTTCCTACCATCATTTCTTGGTGTTGTTGCTGGTGTGCTTATCTTTAAAGCTGCTCGTCACGCGCTTGTTGATGATCAGTTTAAAATTTTCATCGATTCAGTGACGCTAGTTTTTCTACTAATTAGCATTTTATGGATATTTCTTGAGCTTAAGATAGCAAAAATTGTAACGTTTTTTATTTTAGGCATCGGCTTTGGCTTTGGCTATAGTTCAAGCAGTGTGTTATTCCCGCTATTTGGTGGTGAGCTACTAGATACGCTTTCGGTCATTAGCTTCTTTCTAATGATATTTGCAATGATTTTGCTCGTATTTTTATTCTTTTTTATTTCGAATTTAAAATCTAGCATTTCTCCATTAATAGCTAAAATTTTAGCTATTATCACTTTAGTTTTCTTGCTAATTGATAGAAGTTCTCAGACAGCACTTGAGCTTTTGCGTGCTGGAGCTTTAAAAATAAGTAGTGAGTTAAACTCTCAGATTCTATCTGTTAGTGCAAAAGGTATTTATGTATCAGAATTTGGTACTTATTTTTATATCTTTGTGATCTTACTTTTGTGCATCACCGCACTTTTCTTTATGCCAAAAAGTATTGATAAAAATAAATTTGGTTCTATCAAATACCGCTTTACAAAAGCCATTAGGGAAAATATTTTTGATAATTCAAAATTTGCATTTTGTAGTATTTTGATAGCACTTGGATTTTCTCTCTATTATGATCTTTACGCATCTCGTCCACCTGAAATTTCAGAGCCAGTCTTGGTTGAGCCAGTGGGAGATAAATTTATATTTGATGTTGATATGTTAAAAGATAATGAACTTCACAGATTTGCTTATATTACAGATGAGGGTAAGCAGATAAGATTTTTCTTGTTAAACCGCTTTAGCGACCGCGTCTCGCCTGTTATCGTCTTTGACTCTTGTATGATTTGTGGCGATATGGGTTATATAAAAAGAGGAAATGACCTTATTTGTATCTCTTGTAATGTTAGAATTTTCTTGCCATCAGTTGGCAAAGAAGGTGGTTGCAATCCGATACCAATGCCATTTATCTTCGATGGCAAAAATATCATAGTTGATTATAAAACTATTACAGATGGAGCAAATTTCTTTAGTAAGGTTGTCGAAAAAATGGTGCTTGACCCAGTTAGTCGCAAAAAAGTGAGCAACCTTGATTCAAGATCATATTTATACTACGGACGCACATATTTCTTTGAAAATAACGAAACTCAGGCGAAATTTGAAGCAAATCCAGAAAAATATGTAGAAATAAATGGAACGTTAAAATGAAAAATATGCAACTAAGAATGATAAAAAGCTCGATCACGGGCTCAAAGGTGCAAAAGACGATGGCATTTATCACCATACTACTAGCTGCTCTTTTGATAGCTTGCATGCTAAATATCACGCTAAAAATCGGTGATCAAGTAGCAACTGAGCTTAGAGGATATGGCTCAAATATCGTTGTTTTGCCACGAGGTGAGAGCCTAAGCATCGAGATCGAGGGTAAAAATTTCACCCCACTAAAATCACAAAATTTACTTCCAGAGGCTGATATCTATAAGATAAAAGAGATCTTTTGGAGAAACAATATCGTTGCTTTTGCGCCGTTTTTAGAGGCAAAAGTTAAAGATGAAAAAGGAATTGAATTTGCCTTTGAAGGAACCTATTTTGATAAAAATATCGGTCTAAAAGATGAGCCAGAATTTAGCACAGGCGTTAAGAGCTTGTATGGATTTTGGGGCGTTGAGGGTGTTTGGCCAAAAGATGAAAGTATGGATGAAATTTTAGTTGGCGAAGAACTTTCTAAGGCTAAAAATTTAAAGGTTGGCGACAAGCTTAGTCTTGTGGGCAAAAATGGTACAAGAGAGGTTAAAATAGTTGGAATTTTAAAAGGAGCTAGTGACGAGACACATAAGCTAGTTGGCTCACTAAAGCTTGCTGGAGATCTTTCTGGGCATGCAAACTCATACACAAAGGCTGAAGTATCAGCTATGACAATCCCAGAAAATGACCTATCGTTAAAGGCAAGAAGAAATTTAGACAACCTTGATAGTGCAGAGTACGACAAATGGTATTGCTCGGCTTACGCAGGCTCGATCGCATTTCAGATAGAAGAAAATTTACCAAACGTTAGCGCAAAAGCTAGCCTTCAAGTAAGTGATGCTGAGAGTAACATAGTAAAGAAAATCCAAAGCCTAATGGGTATCGTTAGCATCATCGCTCTTGTGGTTTCAGCCATTGGCATAACATCGCTAATGACAAGTGAAATTTACCGCCGTAAAAAAGAGATCGGCCTTTTAAAAGCCATAGGCGCAAGTAACTTTGAAATTTACGCCCTTTTTGCTAGCGAGAGCCTTGTGGTTGCCTTTTTTGCAGGTATCACTGGAGCATTTTTAGGATACGCGCTAAGCTACGTGATGTCTTACATTATCTTCTCACACGGCATAGGCATAGCTTGGATCGTGCTACCAATTAGCGTGGCATTTGCCCTACTTATCTCAGTCGTTGGCTCGCTAATGCCAATGAGAAATGTCATAAATTTACTACCTGCGGAGGTGCTATATGACCGCAAATAGCAAATTCTTTTACAATACAATTTATAAAAGTTTAAAAAACGGCTCATCAAGAGTAATGGTCATCGTAATCTCTATCTTACTTGGAGCATGCGTGTGTGCTGCGTTTGTCAATGTCTATCTTGACATAGACTCAAAGGTCTCACGTGAGCTAAAAACTTATGGCGCAAATATGATCTTTGCTCCAAAAGATATGGCTACAAGCGATGATATGAGTGAAAAAACTTATAATGAAATGATCGCTAAAGTGCCAAAAGATAAGCTTCTTGGTGAGAGCGGTTATCTCTTTGCTCAGGCAAATATCGGTCCAACAAATGCTATCGTCATGGGAACAAAATTTAGCAATCTAAAAAAAGTTAAACCATTTTTAGATGTTAGAGATGGAACGATGATAAATGTCGATTTTGACGATAAAAATGTGCTAATAGGCGTTGATCTTGCTCGTCAGGCTGGCTTTAAAGCAGGCGATGATATAGAAATTCGCGCCATTGGCTCAAATGAGAGCATAAATGTAAAGATAAAAGGTGTAGTCGCAAGTGGCGACAAAGAGGATGCGCTTTTGATCACATCACTATCTTTGGCTCAAAAAATTTCAAATAAAGCTGGCAAAATAAACTATGCTGAAACTGTTGTGCTTGGTAACTTTGACGAGATAACATCGCTTGCAAAGACTATAAGCAATGATGAAATAGCTGCAAAACCAGTGGCAAAGGTCTCAAAGTCTGAGGGCTATATTTTGGAGAAAATAAAGCTATTAATGGCACTTGTTAGCCTTGTTATTTTGCTCATTACTTCAATGTGCGTAAACACAACGCTTAGTGCTATCTTGCTCTCTCGCTCAAAGGAGATCGCACTTCTAAGAGCCATAGGTGCAAGCAAAAAGGATGTATTAAAGCTATTTGGCTTTGAGACATTTGTGACAGCGCTCATCTCAGCATTAGTTGGTGCATTTTTAGGATATTTACTAGCTCAAATTTTAGGTTATGCGATATTTGATTCTAGTATTGATTTTAGAATTTTAAGCATCCCAGTAGCTGTGATAATATCGCTTTTATTTGCAGCGATCGCAGCATTTTATCCGATCAAACGGGCACTTAATAATAAAATGGCAGATACATTAAGAGGAGAATGATATGCAAAATGCACTAGAATTAAAAAATATTTGTAAAATTTTTGGCGATGTTAAAGCACTTGATGATATAAATTTTGAGGTTAAAAAAGGTGAGTGGGTCAGTGTAATGGGGCCAAGTGGTAGTGGTAAGAGTACGCTTGTAAATATCCTTTCTCTAATGGATACTCCAAGTAGTGGTACTTATATGCTTGGTGGCGATGATGCGAGCAATCTAAATGCTGACGATACACTTAAATTTAGACGTGAAAAGATCGGTCTTATTTTTCAGCAGTTTCACTTAGTGCCATATCTTAGCGCTCTTGAAAATGTGATGATCGCTCAGTACTATCACAGCTCAGTTGATGAAGAGGACGCTAAAAAGGCACTTGAGGCAGTTGGTCTTTCTCACAGGCTAACGCACAGACCAAGTCAGCTAAGTGGTGGCGAGCAACAACGCCTTTGTATCGCACGCTCGCTCATAAACGATCCTGAAATTTTAATAGCAGATGAGCCAACTGGTAACCTTGATGAAGCAAATGAAAGAGTTATACTTGATCTATTTTGCAAGCTAAGAAAAGATGGCAAGACGATACTTCTAGTAACTCACAACCCTGATCTTGGCGAGTATGGTGATAAGATCGTCTATCTAAGACATGGCAAGCTAGAGAAAATTCGCACTATTGAAAATCCAAAGGTACCAAATGAGATATAAAATTTTATTTTTATGTCTAGTCTCAGCCCTAGTTATGGGCTGCGTCAAGCAGTACGAAAAGCATCATATCACGCTAAATGACTCAAGCGGCATTGATACGCAGTTTTTTCCAACGGAAAAGAGGCTAAAGATAGGCGATAAGCCATATATGCTATTTTTCTTTGGTACGGACTGCGGAGTGTGCAAGGCCGCTATACCTGATCTAAATACACTTGAAAAAGAGTATGGTAAAGAGGTTCAATTCATTGGTGTTTTAGGACCTAGTAAAGGCTTTGATAAAGATATTGAGCTTTTAAAAGAGCACAACATTACCTTTAAAACTACGAGCGATAAGGTTTCAGTTGATTACTTTAGCAAGGCAGTTGGTGGCGTCATGGGCGTGCCAGTTATCTATTTTTTTGATAAAGATGGTAAGATGCGATCAAAATTTATCGGTCTTACACCAAAAAGTGTACTTGAAAGTGCTATAAGATCGCTCTTGTAGGAGTGAATATGAAAAATTTCTTTTTATTTGTCTTAGTGGTATTTTTTGTTGGATGTGCTAGTAGCACTCCAAACATCTCGGTCAAAACGAGCGACCCGATCTTTTTTACGCTTAATGAAGCAAACAAAAGCGTCTATGTAAATTTTAAAAATAGTGCGACCGGGCAAGATGTAAATGCTGAAATTTTAAGCGAATTTGCAAAGGCTGGCTTTAGAAACGAGCCAAATATCAAAAATGCCGACTTCATCATCCTTGGCGATGTGCAAAGCTTTTCTAGGATAATAAAAAGAGATCCTAGATTTTCAATGGGCATGGGATATGACTTTGGTAGACCAAGCTTTGGTTTTGGCTACTCGATGTTTTTCCCATTTGGCTATTACGATGATGATGACTTTAGCACGAATAGCTATACTTATCATATGCAAGTAAGCGTGCTAGTGCGTCCAAAAAATGGTGGCGAAAAGGCGACAAATATCTCACTTATGCAAGCTGGCAATGTCTATTCGCCAAGCTACATCTGGCCGTTTTTTAAAGAACGTCTAGCAAAACAGATCGTTAGCTTTTTTTATAATGTCTCGCAAAAATAGGAGAAATTAGTAAATTTAAAAGGATTTAAATGCTAGTTGATGGAAGCTATGAAATTTCATCTTGTGATGATATTGAACTTGGTATAAAAAGAAGCTCTCCTCTCTCCTTTTATTCCTGTTATGACGATGCCAAGGATGCAAAAGCCATTTTGGTGATTATCCCTGGGCTTGGAGAAGACTCTGACCTTGGATATAGAGCCAATCTTATTCGGTCTATGGCAGAGACTTATGAGATGTTGCATGCATTAGTGTGGATTATCACTGCATAGGCAACCGCCCACAGCTTGGAGCGAAATTTGGACTTGATGATATAGATCGCGAAATCTTAACAAGAGAACTATCAAGCATAGGTATAAATTTACCAATTGATCTAAAAAGTATCGACTGCCACGAGAAGGTTGATTTGCTACTTAAATTTCTCAGCAAAGAGATTACTATTCGAAAAGAGAGAGGTATTTTGCCGGCTGATTTTAGACTAAATGCTAGCATTACGATGGTGCCAACAAAAAATGAATATCAAAATTTTGGCGTTATGCAAGCAATGGATGTGCTAAATGCTGTGCTTTATACAAAAAAATATATAAATAATGCCAAATTTGAACATCTGCCAGTGATAATGGTAGGCAGCTCACATGGTGGATATCTGGCACATATGTGTGCTAAGATCGCTCCATGGCTAGTTGATGCCGTGATAGATAATAGCTCTTATGCCATATTTTTATGGCGTCTTATCGGCTTTGGTAAAGAGATAAATTTTACTAACTATTTTTGTTTTGGCACTGACACTTTGTATCAAAATTTATATATTTATTTTTTTAATAAGACCTACTGGACACTTAATGAAAAATCACCATACTATTTTATTGACGCAAGAGAAGAGATAAGAAATATCCTAAATTTATATCATTTAAATGTTCAAAGCGGCTATAAAAAGCCAATTTACGTGAGCTATCACTGTATTTTCGATAAAGAAATAGCTCCAGCAAAGGATAAAATCGAGCTTTACGAGGCTCTTAAGAAGCTTAAATTTAACGCAACACTACATATGATAAAAGATGAGAGTGAGGTTGATGGCAAATTTATAAAGTCTCTAACGCATGGAATGGGGATGTCTTATAAACTACTTTTACAAAAAGAGCTTCCCAGTATGATGGAGAAAATTTTATCTCAAAAAAACAAGAAGAGCAGCAAGAGTATTGAGTATAAATGCGGCGATACGATCTATAAATTTAGTGAAGTCTTAGATCAAATAAATCTTGAAATTTTAGATATTGCTTAGTATTTAACTAGGCCCATAAAGACCTAGTTTTTATCAGTCATTATCTATCTCAAAGTCGTAAAATTCGCTTTCATACTCAACATTTCCTATTTTGCTGTATTGTATAAGAGCTGCTTTTATATTATCTATCTGCTGATACATTAGGCCAAGAGCTATTCTATTTTCGATAGCACTAGCATCATTTAGTTTTGTTAGCTCTAAAAGCGCGATTGCGTTTGATACTTTTCCAGCTCCTGTCGCAGCCACAGATGCTAAAAATAATGTGCTAGCGTCATTTACTTTAAACTCATCGATTGCTTGATTATAAAGTTTATAGCTTTCTTCAAAATCGTTTGTAAAGATATCGACATAGGCTAGAGTTTGGATTAAATTTATATTCTTTGGAGCATTTTTTAGCTCGGCTCTTAACTTATCACGCTCTCTTGTAAGTAGGCCCGAAATTTGAAGTAGCTTGATGTATTGCTTTTTGATGATGTCAGCACCGTGATAGAAAGCGTTTGAATCAAGCTGCTTACCATTAAAGTGAATTTGTATCGCTTTTGCATACTCTTTGACATTTTGCTCTTTGTTTTTCGAGATAAAATTTAAGATATTTGCAATAATATCATTTGGCAAAATTTTTAGTAGTTCATCAGCTTTCTTTGCCATTAGCTCGTCATTGTTTGTTACTTTTGCGATGATGATATCAAAGGCTAAATTTAGCATTGTCTGCTCTTTTGGCTCTTCAAGCCATCTTATCATCGCACTTTGGTTGCCGCTAATCAGGCTTAGAAGCGAGGCATATAAATTTACAGGCTTTAAACTCTTGTCATTTTCTAAATTTTCGCCGATCTCTTCAATGAGTTTTGGGTTTAAATTTCTATTTATATCTAGACAAATCGCCCCAAAAATACCTGCAAGATGGTTATTTACATCTTGGTGATAGCTTGCTATGAAGTGCTTTGCTGCAAGGCTAAAATTTCCAAGCTGAGCGTAGCTTAGAGCAAGGTTGTATTGTAAGATAGAGTGATTTGGATAAGTACTAGCTAGCTCTTCAAACTCTTTATTTGCTTCTTTTAAGCGGTAGCTTAGTGCTTTTGCAATAGCTTCACTAAGTTTTGCATTTACTTTTGAAGCAGCTGCACTTTGGCTAAGATAGTCATTTGCTGCTGAAGTGTCGTCTAAAAAGACGTTAACGCCGCCTTTTCTTATCTGCTCGATACTCTGTTTTGCGTCAAAGACCTTGTAAGGTGCGAAGTAAAAAAGCGTCTCATAGCGTCTTGTTCTATCAAAAAACATATCATCACTAAAGTGTGCCTGAGCTAGGCTGACATCAAAAAGATCAGGCTTTAGTATCGTTTTTATCTTGTAAATTTTACTTGGCAAAGAAGTATTGTAGTCGTAAACATCTTTGATAAATGCAGCCGCGTCGCCGTAGTCAGAAGTTTTTAGATCAATTAGCGCCTCAGTCATCTTGATAAGATCGATATTTGGCGTATTTTTGGAAGCTTTTGTTAAATAATCCCTTGCCTTGTCGTATTTGCCAAGTCTTGCATAGAGCTGTGCTAGCGTGAAGTCGGCCTTAAACGCCTTTTGGCTCTCAAGCTTAGCTATTGCTCTTTCATCATCTCCAAGGAGTGATAAAATTTTTGCACTTAAATAGGCATACTCATTTTTATAATCTGCAGTATTTGGATGAGAAAGTGCTTGAAGCGCCTCGTAATAGTTGCCTTTATAGTAGTTTATAAGCGCGTAGTAATAGCTATAAAGTGGCGAGTTGTTTTCATACTGCAAAAATGAATCAGCAAGTCCTATATAGTATTTAAAATTTTTGGTGTTATTTAGCTCAAGCGAGCAAACGGCAGCATTTATCGCACTAACCGCTGTGTTTTCTCTATCGGTTATAGCTTTGTTAAAAGATACGATCGCCTCATCACATCTTTCTTGTTTCATCTGCGAAACACCGAGGTTGTAGTTTGAGAGAGACTGGTTATAAACAGCTATGTTTTCATAAATTTTTAACGCTTCAAATTTATTTCCACGCTCGTAGAGCTGATTGGCTTTATTTATCATTTCATCGATCTTTGAAGCGCCGAAATTTTGCGTTTGGTAGTTGTTTTCTATATTTTTTACGATACTTGCAGCATCTATGTTCTCTTTTTTGTCTTTCTTTAGCAAGATAACTAGCAAAACCACTATCAAGATAATAAGCACTAGAGCGACCACGCCTGCTATTATAAAGAGCTTTTTATTGCTTTTTTTTACAGGGATTGGCTCTGGGATGCTTTCATCTTGTAGTATACCCTCATTTGCGATACTCTCAAGCGAGACGATCTCTTCAGGCGCTTCGGTTTTTGCCTCTTCAGGCGCTTCTTGCTCTGCTTGCTCGCCAGGTGGTTTTAAAACTACAACCTCTTCTTCAGCCACTACATATACCTTTTAAGAACTTCTGGAATTTCAATAGTGCCATCTGCTTTTTGGTAGTTTTCCATGATGGCAATAAGGGTCCTGCCCACAGCTAGACTTGAGCCATTTAGTGTATTTACAAGCATATTTTTCTTGCCATCTTTAAAGCGAATTTTTGCACGCCTTGCTTGAAAATCACGAGTGTTGGAAATAGAGCTAATCTCTCTATATTTACCTTGACCAGGTAGCCAAACCTCAAGGTCTATCGTCTTTGCCGCGCTAAAGCCAAGATCGCCACTGCAAAGAAGCATATGGCGGTGAGGAAGTCCAAGGCTAGTTAGTAGATCGCTTGCGCACGATACCATCTCATTTAGCACGTCTTCGCTTTGATCAGGTCTTGTGATACTTACTAGCTCGACCTTTTCAAACTGGTGCTGGCGGATCATACCTCTTGTGTCACGTCCTGCTGAGCCTGCCTCTTGGCGGAAGCATGCTGAGTAGCAAGTCATCTTTATAGGAAGCTGCTCAGCTTCAATGATCGTGTCATTGTATAAATTTGTCACAGGTACTTCGCTAGTTGGGATGAGGTAGAGGTCTTCGTCGCGTACTTTGTAAAGGTCCTCTTCAAATTTAGGCAGCTGGCCAGTACCAAAAAGTGTATTTGAGCTTACTAGATAAGGGATATTTACAAGCTCGAAGCCACGCGCGCTGTTAAAGTCGATCATGTAATTAACAAGTGCTCTACTTAGCCTTGCTCCCATGCCACGAAGCACGGTAAAGCGAGATCCTGAGAGCTTTGCGCCCCTTTCAAAGTCAAGCCAACCAAGGCTCTCACCTAGTTCCCAGTGCTCTTTTGGCGTAAAGCTAAATTTAGTTGGCTCAAGCACCGTTTTGATGCAGACATTATCGTCTTCGTCCTTACCAAATGGCACGTCATCATCGGTGATATTTGGCACATTAAATGAAATTTGCTCAAGCTTTTCTTCATATTGTTTAACGATCTCATCAGCATCAGCAAGGGCAGCTTTGTTTAAATTTAGCTCATTTTTAAGCTCGCTTACATCTTCGCCAGCTCTTGCCTTTATGCCAAGCTCTTTGCTCTTTGCGTTTTGGATCGCTTGGAAATTTTCAAGTGCTTTACGTTTTTGTTTTAGCTCGTTAAAAGTTTGTAAAAGCTCGTCAAGTAGCCCAGCTTTTACATTTTTTCCCTCAAGTTTTTTTACAAATTCATCGTAATTTGTCTCGAGTAGTTTTAAATTTATCATCCTATATCCTTAAACCATAAACATAACTTTTGCAAAAAGTACGATAAAAACTGCCGCTGTTAGCGCAAATGGGTGAATGTTGCCAAGCGGGCTAGGGCGTTTAAATATAAATTTGCAGCTCAAATTTGTTATAACCGCAGCTACGATTAGCATCGCTAAGAAAAATTTGATCATAAAAATGATTTGTAAATTTGTCTCAAAGTAGCCTCCAGCTTTTGATCCGACCCAGCTACTCATCATCATGCCTCCAGTTAATACTAAAAGTAAGATGCAAAGTGGCATTATCTTAATAGCAACTGAACCGATAGCTTGTTTTGCCTTTTGAGCAAGCTCAGGTGGCATTTTTTTACAAGCTGCCTTAAAAATGATTACATCAAAAAAGAGGTAACCAACAAAAATGATTGCACAAAAAAGATGAATTATTTGTGCGTATGGATATAAATTTTGCATATTTTTCCTTTATTAATAAATTCCGACTGCTTCACGAACTTTTTTTATTGTTGTTTGAGCAACATTACTTGCCTTTTTGGCTCCTATTTCTAAAATTTCAGACACTTCGCCAGGATTATTTTGATAATGCTCAAATTTCTCTCTCGCATCTTTAAAATAGTCCCAAATAAGCTCATTTAGATAAGCTTTAAAGTGCCCATGACCCTCGCCACCACGCTCATATCTAGCTTGAAGCTCTTTTTGCCCACTCTCGTCTAAGAAAAGTTTGGCGATATTATAGACGTTGCAGTTTTGCCACTGTTTTGGCTCTTCAAGCGGTGTGCCGTCTGTCACGATGCTAGAAATTTGCTTTTTAAGCGTTTTAGCATCGGCAAAAATGTCGATTGTATTGCCATAGCTTTTGCTCATCTTTTCGCCGTTTGTACCAGGCACGGTGGCGACATTTTCATCAATCTTCGCCTCAGGCAATGTAAAAATTTCTCCATGTTCGTTGTTAAATTTAATAGCTATATCACGTGCGATCTCTACGTGCTGGATCTGATCTTTGCCTACAGGTACAACCTGCGCATTATAAAGCAAAATGTCAGCTGCCATCAAAACTGGATAGCTAAAGAGTCCGTGGTGCGAGCTAAGGCCTTTTGCGACTTTGTCTTTGTAACTATGTGCGCGCTCAAGAAGCCCCATAGGCGTGTGCTGGCTTAGCACCCAGTAAAGCTCAAGCACGTCTTTAACGTCACTTTGCACCCAAAATATACTTTTATTTGGATCAATTCCAAGTGCCAAAAACGCACACGCAGCCTCAAAAGTGTTTTGCTTTAGGGCTTTGGCCTCGCTAAGGCTCGTCATCGCATGGTAGTTTGCTATAAACATAAACATCTCATTTTGCTCTTGCATATCAACCATCTGCTTTATCGAGGCAAAGTAGTTGCCAAGGTGTAGTTTGCCGGAGGGTTGGAGGCCGGTTAATACTCTCATCTTATCCTTTCAAATTTTGGCTTTTTCTCGTGAGCGCTTTTGATAGAGATTTGAAATTTTAAGCTTTCGGCAGACTATGTGTCTAGCCTCGGCTTAAAATTTCTACACAACTATCAAAATCATCTCACGATACTTCGCTAAAAATACTTTTTAAATTTTAACGTTACATTAGAGTTTTTGTATCTAATCTAATCTTAAAATTTAACTGGCAGATTATGCGTCTAGCCTTTGCTTAAAAACAAAATTTTGCCTCGCCTAAACAAAAAATCTTTGCCAAAACGTTTAAATTTTAACATCACGTTAGACTTTTTAGTCCAGCTTAATCTTAAAATTTTTTATCACACAACTCTCGTCGTTTTAGCATTGCGAATAAAGTGAAGCAAAAAATTATCTTACGATACTTCGCCAAAATTTCTAACTACAAAACGTTAAATTTAGCTCAAACATTTCAAATTTTAACACCACGCCAGATGGCCATCTAGCCTGATCTTGAAATTTATCATTGCAAGCAGCACTCATGCCACTTTACAACTAAATTTTTAAAAGCATCCTTATCTCCTTTACGATTTGCTTTGGAGTTTTACCCTCGACTTCGACGATGTAATCAGCCTTTTTCTCATAAAGCTCCTCTCGCTCCAGATGTAACGCCTCAGCTTTTTTTAGATCGCTTAAAAGCGGGCGTTTGGCGAGCTTTTTCTCGCTATTTTTACTATTTTTTAGTCTTTGTATGATCGCTTCAAAACTTGCTTTTAGGTAGATCACGGTGCCAATTTTCTTTAAATTTTTAACCCTCGCAAAGCCTCCACCTGTTGAGATAATCGCATTTTTAACATTTGTGGCTAGAAATTTAGCCAGATCCTTTTCAAGCTGCCTAAAATGCTCCTCTCCGTACTCTTCAAAGATAGCTTTTATCTTCATATTCTGTGAGCTTTCCAGTAAGTCGTCGCAGTCAAGATTCATCGTCTTTAGCGCCTTGCTTAGCGCCCTTGCAGTCGTCCCCTTGCCAACGCCCATAAATCCTATCAAAACGATATTATTGTTCTTTGTTTTCATCGCTCTCTCCACGTTTTTTAGGGATTAGCACGATAGGTACGCCAGTTAGGTTAAAACTCTCTCTAAGTTTGTTTGTTAAATAGCGTTTGTAGCTAAAGTGCAGGCACTTTGGGCGGTTCATTATAAGCGCTATCATGATAGGTGCGGTCTTAAACTGCACTGCGTAGTAAATTTTCACAACTCTGCCTTTATCTCGTGGCAGTGGATGCGCCTTGGTCGCTTCACCAATCACTTCGTTTAGCTTTGAAGTTTGGATTTTTTGGGTGTAGTTTTTGTAAATTTCAATGATGAGTGGATAAATTTTATGCACTCTTTTGCCGCCCAAAGCCGAAATGCTGATGATCGGCGCATATGATAGAAATTTAAACCTATCTTTTATCTCTTTGCAAAGCTCGTCAAATTCTTCGCTGCTTTTGTCCCATTTGTTTAGCACGATGATGACGCCAAGCTCAAATTTTGATGCGATACCAGCGATACGCTCATCAAGCTCGGTTAGCGGTTCAGAGCTATCAAGCACGAGTAGTGCCACGTCTGTCTCTTCTAAAATTTTCTCAGTTCTATTTAGTGCGTATCTCTCGATGCCCTCGATCTTGCCACGTTTTCTAATGCCAGCAGTATCGACAAACTCAAAAACCCTACCGTCATGCTCATAAATTTCATTGACTGGGTCGATCGTAGTGCCTGCCACGTCGCTTACGACAGCACGGCTCTCTTTTACAAGGGCGTTTAGAAGTGAGCTTTTGCCAACATTTACGCGGCCTATGATGCCAACTCTGATGTTTTTACTCTCATAGTTTACCTCGTCGCTAAGCTCACCCTCGTCATTGTAGTTTTCTAAAAAATCATCAAAATCTTCGCTTGTGTCGGCCTTTATCTGCACCTTATCTTCAATGTGCTTTGCCAGCCACATGCTAAGCTCATCAACGCCAGTGTTGTGGCTTACGGAAATTCCAAAGGTGTTTTTCGCACCAAAGCTTATAAATTCCCACTCTCTTTGCTCATCTTTTTTGCTGTCAATTTTATTGATGACTAGTGCGATTGGTAAATTTAGCTTGCTAAGCTCGTAAAAAATGGTTCTATCCTCGTCATCTGGCATCATTTTGCCATCGACCATGTATAAAATGACGTCTGAATTTCTAGCCTCTGCCAAGGTCTTTGCTTTTACATTTTTAAAAAGCTCGCTACTATCATCAAGGCCACCGCTGTCGATTAATATGCACTCTTTACCCTCAACCTCTATCTTAGCTTTGTTCGTATCTCTTGTCGTGCCGCTAACGTCGCTAGTTATGGCGATGCGTCTTCTTGCTAGGCGGTTAAAAAGTGAGCTTTTACCGACATTTGGCTTGCCTACTAATATTACTTTTTGCAAATTTTGTCCTTTTTATGATGGCTGATTATACAAATTTTTGACTTATATAAAGTATAAAAATTTGCTTAAAAGTGCCAAAATAAAAGAAAAAATCAACCAAAATTTAAGCCACTTTTCATTAAAATGGCTACTTTAATTTTAAAGGTCATGTGATGTTAAAAAGGTTTTATATTTCGCATCTTGGCATTTTTTATATGCTCTTTGCTTGCTTTATGTTTGCTGTTACTGGCGCATTTGCAAAGTATCTTAGCAAAGATATGCCATCTATCGAAGTTGTATTTTTTAGAAATTTAATAGGCCTTTTTATTGTTATTTATGCCATTTATAGATTTCCATTTAAGCAAGCTGGTGGACACTTTTTTTTGTTAATGTTTCGTGGCTTTGTCGGCACGGTCGCACTTTTTGCTTTTTTTTACAATGTCGCTCATGTAAATTTGGCCACAGCTTTTACATTTCAAAAGACAAATCCAATCTTTACAGCCATCCTCGCAGCCTTTATTTTCAAAGAGCGTCTAAGCTCACTTGGCTGGTTTGCTGTATTTTTGGGATTTGGTGGAATTTTGCTTGTTATCCAGCCAAATTTAGGTATAAATAAGACCGATATCATCGGCATTTGGAGTGGTCTTGGTGCGGCAATAGCATACACAAGCGTAAAGGAGCTAAATAAAAGTTATGGCACAAATATCATCGTGCTAAGTTTTATGCTTTGGGGCTCGTTTTTGCCACTTATTTGCATGGGTTTGGCAGAATTTTTCACCTATGAGCCACTTGATTTTTTGTTTTCAAAATTTAGCATGCCAAGCTGGTATAACGTTGTTTTTATCTTGCTAATGGGACTTAGTGGATATTTTTTTCAGTCGTACATGACAAAGGCGTTTGCGGTTGGTAAAAAGGCTGGAGTGATCGCTGCAGTTAGCTACGCAGACGTTATTTTTACACTTATTATTGGCTATTTTATGGGCGATGCGTTACCAAATCACTTAGCGCTTGTAGGTATTATACTTGTCGTGGTTAGTGGAATTTTAGTTGTTAGAGAAAAATAAAGGAGAAAAAATGATACTAATAGCAGGGCCTTGCGTCATCGAGAGCGAACAACTCGTTTTTGACGTGGCAAAAAGGCTAGTTAAATTTAACGAAGATAAGCGGATAGATTTTTATTTCAAATCAAGCTTTGACAAGGCAAATCGTACGAGTATAAGCTCGTTTCGCGGGCCCGGACTTGAAAAAGGGTGCGAAATTTTAGCTAAGGTAAAAAAGGAATTCGGTTTTAAAATTTTAACCGATATCCACGAGAGCTATCAAGCTTGCCCCGTAGGCGAAGTAGCCGACGTACTACAAATCCCGGCGTTTTTGTGCCGCCAAACCGATCTGCTAGTGGCTGCGGCTAAGACAAAAGCCGTGGTAAATATCAAAAAAGGGCAGTTTTTAGCCGCCTCTGCTATGAAGCACTCGGTCAAAAAAGTGCTAGAAACGCGCGGCGTAATGGGCGATGGATACGAGGTTGCCAAGCAAAACGGAGTGTGGCTAACGGAGCGTGGAAGTACATTTGGATATGGAAATTTGGTCGTAGATATGCGAAATTTAGTGCTCATGCGCGAATATGCGCCGGTGATTTTCGACGCTACTCATAGCGTACAAATGCCAAGCGCTCTTGGCGAAAAAAGCGGCGGGGACGCGAAATTTGTGCCTTATCTAGCGCGAGCCGCGGCAGCTGCGGGCGTGGACGGATTTTTTTACGAGACGCACGTAAATCCTTGCGAGGCGCTTTGCGACGGACCGAATATGCTAAATTTGGACGAGCTAGACGCAAATATCGCTCAAATTTTTAAGATAAAAGACGCCCTGGGCGATGCAAACTAAGGGCTTTTTGTGGGTACTAGGCGGCGCGGTCGCCGAATGCGGCTGGGCGTACGGGCTAAAACACGCCCAAAACGCCGTAGGATTCGCGCTTACTGCCGCGTTAGTCTGCGTTAGCTTCGTATCGTTTATGAAGGCTATGAAATATTTGCCCGTTAGCGTTGCATATACCGTATTTGTGGGATTTGGAGCATTTTTTATCGTGGTCGCCGAAAGCGTTAGCGAATTTCGCGCGAGCGGCCAGACGCCAGATCCTTTGCGGCTATTTTTCATAGCGACGCTGATCGCGGGCGTGCTTGGGTTAAAAAGGCTAAAATCTTGACGCACGTTTTAGCTCTTTTGGCGGCCGGGTGCTGCGAGGTTTTGGGCGTGTTTTTTCTAACCAAATTTCAAAAAAGCTTCGGCGTAAAAAAGGCGGCGATTTTTTTGATTTTAGTTGCAAATTTCGCCATTTCGCTTTGGCTTTTGAGCTACGCGATGCAGGCGATGCCGATGTCGGTAGCGTACGCGATTTGGACGGGTATAGGAGCGATCGGAGCCGTGGGCGTCGGAGTGATTTTTAACGGCGAAAAAATGAGCGCGCAAAAGGCGTTTTATCTATCGCTAATAACGCTAAGCGCGATAATGTTAAAAATAATTTAATTAGAATTCTAAAAATACAAAAACTTAAGAGGTAAAATGGCAAAGAGTAAAAATGCGAATTTACATAAAGCAAAAAGCGGTAAAAACGATGAATTTTACACGCAGTTTAACGATATACAAAATGAACTAAGGCACTACAAAGAGCATTTTAAAGACAAGGTCGTATTTTGCAACTGCGACGACCCGAAGCAGTCAAATTTCTTTAAATATTTTGCCTACAACTTTTATCTTTTTGGGCTTAAAAGACTTGTGACTACCTGCTATAAAAATGCAAGTGGAGAAGAATTTTCGACTTTAAAAAATCCAACTTTGTTTGATAGTGAAGCTTCGAGAGAGAGAGAGAGAGAGAGAGAGAGAGAGACGAGCGCGCCGCGTCTGAGAAATCGAGCTATTTTATCTATGAAGGTGTGGATGAAAACGGCGAAATTTTAAGTGACGGAGCGAAAATAGATGAATTTATCGCTCGTTTAAAACCAAATTTACTAAATCATGATGAAAATTATCCAGCTGGGGATTTTCGTTCCGCTGAATGCATAGAACTTCTTAAACAATCTGAAATCGTAGTAACAAATCCTCCATTTTCGCTATTTCGTGAATATGTCGCGCAACTAGTTGAATATGATAAAAAGTTTGTAATTATTGGTCATCAAAATGCCATAACTTACAAGGAAATTTTTAAACTCATAAAGGATAACCAAATTTGGCTAGGATACGGTTTTAAAGGTGGCGCAGCGCATTTTATAAACATACACTACGAAGACTATGCAACCGCAAGTCATCATATAGAAGGAATGATAAGGGTTTCTGGTGTAAATTGGTTTACAAATTTGCCTCATAAAAAACGTAACGAAATTTTAGAAACTATCTATACTTTTGATCCGCAAAAATACCCAAAATACGATAATTACGACGCGATAAACGTCGATAAAACTATAGAAATTCCGATGGATTACGAAGGCGCGATGGGTGTACCCATAACGTTTTTAGATAAATACAATCCACAACAATTTGAGATTAATGCACTTGGAATTGTTGGCTCAATAGAATTTTCTTGCAATAAAAGAATGGAAATTTTAGATAAAAAAGGAATTCCTACTGGTAAATTTACATTTAATGCCAAAGGGACTTTGTATCGCAAATTTAATCCACAAACTGATAAAAAACCAGCCTTTAAAGACTATGAAACTGGTGAATTATATTCAAGTATTTACGCACGAATTTTGATTAAAAATAAAATGCCCAAAAAGGAGACAAAGTGAAAATTGAGTTAAAGAAAATCACTATAAGAGAACTAGTAAATGGCTACGTCAGGGATGAAGAAAATGGACAGGTTATAGGCTATGGCGGAGCTTTAAATATCCGTCCAAAATATCAGCGCGAATTTGTCTATGGCGACAAACAGCGAGATGCTGTGATAAACACTTGCCTTTGGGGTTTCCCGCTGAATACGATGTACTGGGTCAAAAACGGTGAAAACGAATATGAAGTGCTTGATGGTCAACAAAGAACTATCAGTATTTGCGACTTCGTAAATGGTGATTTTAGTCTCGATAAAATGGCGTTTAAAGCTGAGTGGGCAAGTAGTGTAACGGCTTTTCACACGATGCCTGATGATAAAAAAGAAAAATTTTTAAACTATGAGCTTATGATTTACATCTGCGAGGGTAGCGACAGCGAGAAGCTAGAATGGTTTAAAACTATAAATATAGCCGGCGAAAAACTAAGTGATCAGGAGCTAAGAAACGCGGTATTTACTAGTCAGTGGCTAAGCGATGCGAAGGTAAAATTTAGTAAAAGAAATTGTTTAGCTGCACAAAAAGGTAGTAGTTATTTTAAAGACGATCCTATAAGACAAGAAATTTTAGAAAGGGTAATAACGTGGAAAGTTGGCTCAAAGGCTGCCGAAGATATAGAAAAATATATGGCTCATCAAAAACAAACGAGTGCGCAAAACGCTGACGAACTGTGGCTTTATTTTAGCGGCGTCATCGACTGGGTAAAGGCAAAATTTTCTAACTACCGTAAAGAAATGAAGGGACTTGAGTGGGGATTTCTTTATAATAAATTTAAAGATAAATCCCTTGATGCAAATGAGCTGGAAGAAAAAATTTCACTTCTCATGAAAGATAGCGAAGTTAATAATAAAAAGGGGATATATGAATACGTTTTAAGTGATGATGAGAAATTTTTAAATTTGCGCGCTTTTGATGATGATATAAAGCGTGAAACCTATGAAAATCAAGGCGGGATTTGCCCTCACTGCGGTCAAAAATTTGAGATAGAGCAAATGGATGCAGATCATATAATACCTTGGAGTAAAGGTGGAAAAACCGTTCGTGAAAACTGCCAAATGCTCTGTGTAGAGTGTAATAGAAAAAAGGGAAATAGATAATTTATGTAACTTTTCGCTAGAATTGCAATAAATTTTAACGAAGGAAAATCATGAAAATAATCGAAGGAAATTTGGCTTTAAAAGGCGGCGAGAAGATCGCTATCATTAACGCGAGATTTAACCACATCATCACCGATAGGCTGGTCGAGGGCGCGAGGGACGCGTTTTTGCGTCACGGTGGCGACGAGGCGAATTTGAGCCTCATTTTGGTGCCTGGCGCATTTGAGATACCTATGGCGCTTGAAAAGACCCTAGCTAGCGGCAAATTTGACGCTATTTGCTGCGTGGGAGCGGTGATCCGCGGCTCTACGCCTCATTTTGACTACGTGAGCGCTGAGACCACCAAGGGCATCGCAAACGTCACACTAAAGTACGGCAAACCGGTGACCTTTGGCGTGCTAACGGTAGATAGCATCGAGCAAGCCATCGAGCGAGCGGGTTCAAAGGCCGGAAATAAGGGCTTTGAAGCGATGACGGGCGTAATCGAGATGCTAAGCTTATATAAAAATTTGGAGGCGTAAAATGGCGACTCGTCATCAGGTTAGGCAGGCCGTCGTTTCGCTACTATACTCAAATGAGATAAATCCAGTAACTGCTGCATTTGAAGAGGAATTTTTAGAAGAGAAAAAGATAAGAAACGAGCGAAAAAGTGAGGCGCAGCAGACTTTTAAAGAGGTGCTCGCAAATAAAGAAAAACTAGATGAAATTTTAAAGCCATATCTAAAAGACGGCGATTTTAGCAAAGTTGGTGCGACTGAACTTGCCATCCTTAGACTTGGACTTTATGAGATGAAATTTAGCCAAACGGATAAGGCTGTTATCATAAACGAAGCGATCGAGCTTGCGAAAGAACTTGGAAGTGATCAGGCACCAAAATTTATAAACGGTGTACTTGATAAGCTAAAGGGCGATCTGTGAGGCTCTGCGTCGCACTTGATATGGCTAGTCGTGAAGAGAATTTAGCCCTTGCTAGCGAGCTAAAAGGGCTTGATCTTTGGCTAAAAGTGGGGCTTAGAAGCTATCTTAGGGATGGGGCAAAATTTATAGAAGGGTTAAAAGGACTTGGAAATTTTAAAATTTTCCTTGATCTAAAGCTCTATGATATACCAAATACGATGGCGGATGCGGCCGAAGTCGTCTCAAAAATCGGCGTAGATATGATAAATGTGCATGCTAGCGCTGGTAAACGCGCGATGAAGACAGTTATGGATAGGCTAGCTGGTCTTGGGAATCGTCCTTTGGTGCTCGCAGTATCGGCACTTACTAGCTTTAGTGAGAGCGAGTTTGACGCTGTTTATAATGATACGATCGCAAGAGCCGTTAGAAAATTTAGCCAGATGAGTTTTGAAGCAGGACTTGATGGAATGGTCTGTTCTGTTTTTGAAAGTAAGCTCATCAAAGATGTAACAAATGAGAAATTTATCACCCTTTGCCCTGGTGTTAGGCCTTTTGGCGAGAGCGCTGGAGATCAAAAAAGAGTAGCAAACTTAGTGAGTGCAAAGCAAGAAGGTAGCGACTTTATCGTTGTTGGCAGGCCGATTTATGAAAATGCAAATCCAAGAGAAATTTGTGAACGAATTTTGGAGCAAAATTAAAATTTGAACTTGTGTGAAGTGGTTTTAACTAAGCTTTTTTACAAAATGTTGCGTGAAGATGACATCAAAGCGAAGTGAGGAACTAAATTTGAGTGATTTTAAGAAAATCCCCTATGTTGGCGAAGCGACAGAGACCGATCTGCTGGCGCTCGGCTACACAGACATTGCTTCGTTAAAGGTTGCGGTTCTGGACGAGATGTTTGAACACACAAAGGCGCTTGATCTCGGTAGTAATGGATACTTTCTCAATGTTTATCGTATGATTTACTACTATGCCAATACGCCGCGCTTAGACAAAAACCAAGTTGAAACGGTGGCCTTAGCTTAGAAGGGCTAAATTTATAAATTTTTATTTTTAGATTCTCTATCTGAGTGCTATAATTGTGAAATGCAAATTTAAGCAAGATATCAGCGGTGTTCAATTATAATGCGATTTCTTTTTATGGACAGATGGGTGAGTGGCTGAAACCACACCCCTGCTAAGGGTGCAGCTCTTAATCGGGGCTCGAGGGTTCAAATCCCTCTCTGTCCGCCACTACTTATAGATAATCATAAATTTTTATTATTGTTTAACATTATTTTTTTGAACATCTTTATATAAAATTTCTGCGTTAGAAAATTGCTTAACTGTATAAGTAAAATTTCATGACAATCGCATATTTTTTGAAAAATTATGATTTTTTTGGTTATATTGTTGTTTCAAACTAATTAAAAATATCTTAAATTAAGTTTTTATTATAAAAAGCATTATATTTTGCTTGTTTAATTATATTGACAATCAAAAAGCTATTTTTTGATAAAAGCTTATAATTCGCTTTTTACAAACTATTGACATTTGGAATTTATATATTTAATTAATATATTTTTTTCTTAAAAGATAAAATTTCTCATATAAAGTTATATCTTATAAAGATAGTATATAATCACGTAAAAATTTAAATAATACAAAAATAATAATAAGGAGTAATCTTGGCTAAAGAAGCTGGAGTAGTAAAATTCATTAGTGGCAAGGCGGTCGCTATCGATCAAAACGGAAATGAGAGAGAGCTAAAAGTAGGTGACATCCTTTATATGGGAGAGAGCATCAAGACAAGTGATGCTGCTGATAAAATAACAATCGTTTCAAATAATGGAAAAGAGATTACGATCGTAGGCAATGATACACTTGCTTTAAATCAAAGTACTATAGGCACGGAAGGCTTGGCAGATGTTAGTGATTTACAAAATGCTATTTTAAATGGTGGAGATTTAACAAAACTTGAAGAGACCGCAGCTGGTGGAAATACTGCTGCTGGTGGTGGAGATGGCGTTAGCTTGGGTGATGCTAAATTTGCTGAGGGTGGTCACTACTCAAACATTAATGCAACATATAGAAATTTAAGTGATACAAACAGAGCTTTTGCATCATACGATAGCCCAATAAGCGGATACAATGGCGGAGATGATACTATAATCCCAAGCAATCCTCTTGTAACTTTTATAAGCGATCTTAATAACGATGGTACTTTAAGCAGGGTTGAGCATGCACGTGATACAAATTTAAATACATCAAAAGTTCTTATTACAATTCCAAATGATGGCACAGTAAGGGCTGGAGATATACTAAATATCACTATAACTAAGCCAGATGGTAATACTGAAAATAAAACAATTCCTATCACTCCAACTATCATAAGCAATGGTTATCAGTTTGATGCACCAATACAGACTGGCAAAATTTCAAAAGTTGATGCAACTATTACAAATTTTCAAGGAAATGTTAGTGGTAGAAGTGAAGATAGCGTAACTTCAAGTGGCTTTAGTGCTCCAGAGGTTAAATTTACAGAAGATAACAGCCCTGATAATAATCTATTAACATATACTGAAAATGCTAAAGATGGCAAATTAAATGAAACTCCAGTCCTTATAACTGTAAAAGATGTGATTGTCGGAGATGTGCTTCACGTGACTTTAACAAAGCCTAATGGCACAACCGAGGTTAGAAATGTATCTATTGATCAAAACATAATAGATAATGGATATAAGATAGATAATATGCCAGTTGAGCACGGTAAGCCTTCAAAAGTAGAAGCTTATGTAGCAGATAGCACAAACACGATGAGAAGCACAACTGCAAGCGACTCTACTACTCTTGATGTAAAACCGACTTTGAAATTTACTGAAGATACAGATGATAATATCTATCTATATGATAATGAAAATAAGCAAGATAACGACTTTAGAAGCACGACAGTAGAAATAACTCTACCAAAAGATGTAGTTATTGGCGATAAGATCGTTATAACTTATACTGATCCACTAACTAAGCAAGATACAACAAAAGAAATTTCTCTTACACAAGAGATGATTGATAATCAAAAAGTAAATACCTCTCTTCCGATATTTCCAGATGTAAGAACATCAGCTAGTGTTCATGTGGTAGATAAAAACAATGTTCGAAAAAGTGAAGAGTCAGATCAAGATAGTGTAATGCCTATTGGTAGAAATTTAGAAATGACATTACCAGAAGAAAAGACTCTTCATGAAATTTCAAGACAAGAAAGTACTGATGATAATGAAGTAAATAAAACCACAGCAAGGATTACTCTACCAAATAAAATTGATAATGGCGATAAGCTTACGCTAACTATTACTGGACCTGATCCTGATGATCCTGTAAATAATCCATCTAAAACTTATACAAGAGAATTTACTATACATATGGATAGTAAAGGTGTTGTGACTAGTGTAACAGAGAATGGAACTTCCAATGTTTTAACACCGATAAAATCAGGCGACAATCAATATACCATTGATGTTTCTGGTATCCAACTAAAGCATGGAGAAGATACGACTATTAAGGCCAAAGTTACAAATTTAAATCCAAATAGACATACATCTATAAATGAGTCAGAAGTATCGGCCAGTTTAGAATATGTAAAAAAACCTGAAGTTATCTTTGGAGAGGCTAATGGCAATAGGAGTATGAGTAGAGAGCAAGCTATGAGTGATGGTGATCTTAATAGTACAACAGTCACTATCAAGCTTCCAAAAAATGCAGTAAATGGTGATAAGCTAACTGTAACTATAAAAGAGCCAAATGAAGCTACTGCTAGAGAAATAAAATACACTATTGGAAAAGATAATAATGGTAAGTTCTTTGTAAAAGATAGCGATGGCAATAAAATAGATACAGAAACAGATGGTAGAAGCTTTAAAATTTCTGGCATTAAGACAGCAACTGGTCTAGAAACTAAAGTAACAGCTGAGATAAAAGATAAAGATGGTATTCAGCATGCAGAAGATACAAGCACGGTTACTATCTCAAATATAAACGATATGGCAGTATATTTCAAAGAGGACGCTGACCGTAACGTATCTTTAACGAGGGCAGAGAGTAAAGATGCAGATGGTGACCTACATAAAACGACAGTAGTAGTAAAAGTGCCAAACAATGTTATAGCTGGTGATGTGGTAACTGTAAAAATAGATAATGGTACTCCAAAAAAGTATAGTGTTATAAGTAATCTAAATGGAGAAATAAAGTTAGAACATGTAAAAGGCGATGGCACTAAAGAAACTATTACTACAAATTCCACAAAGAATAATGAGATAGAAATTCCTGGCGTAGAGATCATTGCTGGCAAGACCATCAATGTAACTACTGAGACTACCGATGCAAGCGGTGGTAAAAAAGCTGAAGCACAAAATCATAACACTCTTGAAACGCTTAATAATGATATGAAAATCACTTTTGATGAAGATAGTGATAATGATGGCATCTTATATAATGCTGAGGCAAATCGTGATCACAACGAAGACACAACAACAGCAACTATCAAGCTTCCTTCAAATTTTGTTTTAGGTGATAAATTAATAGTAGAGTCACATAACGAAGACACACCAAATAATAAAACAACTAAGACATATGAGATAGTAAAAGATAATAACGGCAAATTGATAGCCAAAAATGGCAGTGAAGAGCTTGATATTACCGATGATGCTGATGGCAATAAGGTGGTCAAATATACACTTGGCTTAACAGAAGATCATAAGACTATCATTAATGCCAAAGTTACTGATAATACTGGTGCTGATAAGGTTGAGACAAATAGCGATATTACGCTTGATGCTCAAGGTAGCGGCTCTGGAACAGGCTTTAGGCTATTTATTGATGAGGATAAAGATAGAAATGGTGTTCTAAGTAGAGATGAAGCCATGAAGGATGGAAAATTAAATACCACTTCGGCAACACTTCAAATTCCAACTACTGTAAATAGCGGTGGTATTATAAAAGTCAAGGTAAATGGTGGAGCAGAGAAAACTTATACCGTTGCTTCAAATGATGGTACAAACGTTACTATAAAAGATGCAGGTGGCAGCCTTGTCGCACTTGAGCCAGGAAATAAACTAAAAATTTCTGATGTTCATATAGATAAAGATCATCCAGCAGTGGTTGAAGCTACTATAAATGGAGTAACAAAGACAGCTAAAGCTACATTAGAATCAGTAGATACTAAAAATTTAAAGATTGAATTTGTTGAAGATAATGCAAGTAGAGACAATGTAATAGACAGAGATGAAGCTATTTTGGACAATGATATAAAAAAGACAATTATAAGTGTTCAGGTACCGCATAATGTCACAAATGGTGATAAGGTAGCAGTAACAATAAAAGAACCTCAAGCTAATGGTACAACAGGGTCTAGAACCATAACTTATACAGTTTCAAAAACTGCTAATGGTAAAATTTCATTAACAGATGATAGTGATACTACTCATACTCCACATGAACTAGAAAATAACACTATAAAAATTCCTGGCGTTGCTATGCTTCCTGGTCGTGAAACTAGTGCAGTAGCTACTATAACAAATGGTGCTGAGACTACAACTAGTAGCGAAGCAAAAGCTAAACTTGCTCCTTTAAGTGAAGCGGGATTAAGTGTAAGCATAGTTGCTGATAAAAATGACAATGGCATTATCTCAAGAGATGAGTCAGGTAGTAAAATTTCAAAGGTTCATGTTTCTATCCCAGGAAGTGTTATAGTAGGCGATAAGATAGATGTTAAGATAACAAATCCTGATGGATCTACCTTGACTAATCATTACGAAGTTATAGGAAAAGATGTAAATGGTAAAACTACTTTAAAAAATATAGCAGATCCTATGCATCCGATTACACTAGGTAGGGATAATCCACTTGAACTTGATGCTACTATCGCAGTTGGTAAAGAAACAAAAGCTGAAGTTACTCTAACTGACACATTTGGTGAGAGCAAAACAGTAAGTGATACGGCACATGCTGAAATCGATGCTATAAGAGGTATCATGTTTAATAAAGATATAAAAACCTCAGAAAGTGGCGAGAGATCTACTACGGTTAAAGTTTATCTTAATGAAGATGCTAGAGAAGGGGATACGGTAGAGTTTAAATACACTAATCCAGACAACCATGCACTAACCAAGACTGCAACATATACTCTATCGGCTGCAGATATAGCAAAAGGTACATTTGACCAAGAGCTTGATATCAATGCAAGATCAGCCTATGATCTAAATGTTAAAGCCTCACTTAAAACTTCAGATGGCTTAGAGTCCAAGTCTTACGAGCCTTATAAACCACTTCATATAGGCGTTGAAAACTATACGGTTAAATTTGACGCAAGTAAAGATATGAAAGGTGGCGAAGGTCATGATACTTTGGTGTTTGATAAGCAAATAGTTGATCTTAGAGGCATTACTAATCTTGATTCAAAAGTGGAAAGCTTTGAAAACCTTGAGCTTAAAGGAGAAACAAAGATCAAATTTAATGCACAAAACATCCTTGATATCACTGATAATCCTGATACGGTGCTTAAGATAAAAGGCGGTAATATTGATGCTAATGGCAATAAAATCACAAAAGTTGATCTAGTTCATAAATGGACCGAAGATCATTCATATGATACTGCTGGATTTAAAGGCTACTCAAGCATAGATCAAATAAATGGAAAAACTATCCATATCCAAATAGACGACAAAATCCACACCGATCTTTAATCCCCAAAATGAGTGCGTAAATTCGCACTCATTTCAAACTCAAACTCACATTATTTTTTAAGTCTTGTTTTACTAATATTTGCTCCTTAAAGGAGAAAATATGAAAAATTTAATAGCCGTTATTATAGTTATTGCTGCACTTGCTTTTGGTGCTTTTAAGTATATAAATTCATTTGTTGCACTTGATGAAAATGTAAATGCAAAGTGGTCGCAGGTGTTAAATCAATATAAAAGAAGAGCCGAGCTTGTGCCAAATTTGGTTGAAACTGTAAAAGGCTACGCAGCTCATGAGCAAAAAATTTTTGAAGATGTGGCAAATGCTAGAAGCAAGAGCATGCAAGTAAGCGTTGATGCAAGTGGTCTTAGCGATGAAGCTAAGATGAAAGAATTTATGACAGCACAAAGCTCATTTGGCTTGGCACTTGGTAGGCTTATGGCAATTAGTGAGAACTATCCGGAGCTAAAAGCAAATCAAAATTTCTTATCTCTTCAGAGTCAGCTTGAAGGTACGCAAAACCGCATAAGTGTAGCAATGCATGATTATATCGAAGCTGTAAAAGAGTATAACGTAGCCCTTAGAAGCTTTCCAAATAAATTTATAGCAAGTGCTTTTTATCCTGAGCTAAAGCCAAAACAAAATCTTGAAATAAGTAACGAAGAGAAGATAAATCCAAAAGTTTCATTTGAGAAATGATGAAGAAAATTTTTACTCTTTTATTTTTTACATTTTGCTTTTGTTTTGCCATAAATTTTAACGAGCAGATAAATGATGAGGCCCAAATTTTCTCTAAAAATGAGAAGGCTGAGCTTTTAAGCTTGGTGCAAAATTACGAGCAAAATAGTACGACACAAATTGCTATCGTGACGCTTAAATCACTAGAAAATAAAAGTATAGAAGAGATCTCTCTTGAGATAGCTAGAGGCTACAAGCTGGGACAAAAACAAAGCAGTAACGGAGCGCTTTTAATAATCGCTCCAAACGAGAGAAAAGTACGTATAGAAGTTGGCTATGGGCTTGAAGGTGTGCTAACTGACGCTATATCAAGCCAGATCATAAATGATGTGATAGTACCTAAATTTAAGCAAGGAGATATGGGTGGTGGTGTGATAGATGGCATAAGAGCCATCATAAAAGTGGCTAGTGGTGAAGAATTTGAAAGTGTGAGTGATGATGAAGAGATACCATTTGGAATAGTTGCCTTTTTTGCTGGCATGATCTCGTGTTTTGTCTCTGGCTTTTTAGGTAAATTTTTTATGCGAATTGGCTTTAGTGCGTGTTTTGCAGGACTGATATCTACGGTATTTGAGCAATTTTTTGGCGTGCAAAATTACTTCATTGTCTTTGCCGTTGTGTTTGTAATATTTTTTATTATTTTAAAAAATGCTTTTAAAAGAAATACTCAAAGCAAAAATGCACATAGTGGTTTTAGGCGTGATAGATCAGACTCAAATAGCAGTGGCGGCGGCCATTCAAGCAGTTCAAGAAGTGGTGGCTTTAGTGGCGGCGGAGGCGGTTTCGGTGGAGGTGGGGCAAGCGGCAGCTGGTAAATTCTTATCAAAGATTAGCTTGTAAAGCTTAAACCCTTTAAAATATATAAAAACTTAGGAGCAAAGATGCTAGCTGGCGAGCTACTTAAAAGCCATTTTGCTAAATTTGATTTAGTGGAGGTGCTTAGTAAATTTTTAGAGCAAAGTCATTTTGATAAAGAAAAATTTGATCTGCTTAAACAAAATAACTTTAAAAATTTAGATAAAAATATAAAACAAGAGATAGTTGGGACTGCTGGTTTTAAAGAGTTTTTTGATGAGAAATTTCAGAGTTTTTTATGCGAGCTTATACAAAGTAAAGTTTTAATTATTTCTGGCAAAGAGTATAAATTTAGCGAGCTTGAAATCTATACTTGTTTTGACGCAAATACCTACAAAAGACAGTGCGAGGCAGGAGAGATTTACTTTCACAACTTTGGCTTTGACATATCTTTTAAAAGCGAGCCATCGCTTTATGGTGGCATTTTAGTAAGAAGCCTAAAGCCATTAAATGGGCAAAATTTTATCTTGGGACCAAGAAAATGTGCCTTGCATATCTTAAATAGCAAAATGAGCAATTTAAACTTTGATCTAAAAGAGGCTGATTTTAGAAAAGATGAGATTACTTTTACGTCACGTATTAGATCATTTGGTGATGAAAACCAGCAAAAAAATGATCGTCTTAGAGCATTTACTGCTGAGTTTGAAAAAGCCTTAGAGTTTGATGAAAATTATAAAAAGAGATTAAATGCCTATAAAAAGGGGTGAAATTCATCTTTTTATCAGCTTTTGCGGTGAGAAATTTAGCCCTAAAATGCTAGATAAAAAAGATTGCAGAAGAGTAAAAAAATATCCAAATTTAATAAAACAAAACTCATTTAAAATATCTCGCTACTTAAAATTTAAAATAAAGGTGCGAGGTAAAATCTGTCTTTCTCATAAAGAAAATATTGCTGTTTTGGTCATTTCAAAAGAAAAGGTCAGAGTCGAAAATTTAAAAAAGAAATTTTAGCTCTAAAAACGATGAAGGATTTTAAAAAATTTGTCCTTGATGAAAATGCAAGTGTGGCTTACGTGAGCGGCTTTGTAAAAGGGGTGGCAAGTGATGAGGTGCTTGCTCGCCACAACGCTTTTAGCCTAAATTTTGCTGATTCGCTAAATGAGAGTCTAACTCAGGCAAAAGAGCTTGCTCTGAAGCTAAAAATGGCAGCACTTGTAGTCGCGTTTTTACTGCTATGGTTTTACTTTGGTGCGCTTATTTCGGCACTTGTGATGGGTGTCATCATCTTTGGTGTACTTCTTACGCTCTTTATCTTTGCCATTTTTGGCGTAAATTTAAGCATCTTTGGCGTCTTTGGGCTCATACTTGCAAGTGCTGTTGGGATTGATTACATGATATTTGCGCTAAATGATAGCCTTAGCGAAAAGGAGCGAATTTATGGGATATTTTGCGCATTTATTACGAGCTTTATCTCGTTTTTTACTCTATCTTTTAGCCAAACCGCGGCTCTTAGCGTCTTTGGACTAAGTGTTAGCCTTTGCGTGCTGATATATGGGCTGATTGCCAGCGTTTTATCTTGTAAAAATATAAAAATTTAGTTTGATTTTCAGGCCCCAAGCGGCTTGTCTAGTTCGGGGCTTTGATTTTTTATCTTGTAGCGGCTAGTTCGCCTGTAGCTGCGTTTTTATTTACCTTGTTTTGGACGTTTGAGGCTGAAATGAGATCAAATTTATATGGCAGCTTAAATAGCGATTTGTCTAGCTTTTTGCAAATACTGCCCTTTTTGAAAGCTTTATTTACCTCTTTCAAAAATACACTTATGAATTACTAAAATTGTACGGCATGAGGCGCCGTAAGCCTGCATAAATTTGGCATAAGAGCTAAACTCGCCACCGCTAATCTCACTTATAAATTTATCCAGCCCATCGCTATTACCATTTTGTGGGATCTTGCCTTCGCTAAGGTCTATGAGCCCATCCACATAGATGACGTAACCACCCATTTGAGCGTATTTTACGAGCTCTTGCCTATCTTTTACGACGACTTCTTTACTCTCTTTACCGGCGTATCCGCCAAAATTTTGCTCTGCACCAATGCTAGCGTAACCAAAGGGTGAGTCGCTTGCTTTTATCTCGCCTGCTTGTGAACTAGAGCACCAAATGCAAATAACGCACCAACGGCTAGAAACAATATCTTTTTAAACATCTTTAGCCTCCCAAATTTGGCTTTTTATTTTTGATCTTCTGTTAGAAAATCGCTGACGAATTTTATTTTGGCTCATTAAATTTAGCGTAAGACTTTTATAAATTTTTAGTAAAGTCAAATTTATGCGAAAAATATCTCACTTTTTAGGCGAAGTAGGCATAGATAGGCGCTCAGAACGCTTTGCTCTCTAACGTAGTTGCGATCTCCTTTTAAAAGAAGCCTCTCAACCTCGATGTTACCGTCTTTATCTCCGGCTGCCACGTAGACCGTGCCAACTGGTTTGCTGGCTGTGCCCCCACCAGGTCCTGCTATACCGCTAATCGCAAGTGCAAAGTCCGCATTTGTAGTGCTTAGTGTGCCTTTTACCATCTCCTTTACGCAAGGCTCGCTCACGGCGCCATAGGTATCTAAAATTTCATCCTCGACACCCAGCCACTCGTGCTTTATGTGATTTGCGTAGGTTACCAAGGAGCCATCAAAGCTAGCTGAAACACCACCATATCTTGCAAATTTAGCCGCTGCTAGCCCAGCTGTGCAAGACTCGGCAAATGAAATTTTAAGCCCCTTTTGTATGAGCCTCTTTGCTACAAATTTGATCACATCTTTTTGTGGGATAAATTTTTGTGAAAATAGCGTCTTTACACCTTGTAAAAAGCTCTCAATCTGGCCAAATTTATTACTTTTTGCCCTTACTAGTATCAAATTTGGCAGGGTCTGTGCAAGAGTAATATCAACCTCGTAAGTTTTAGCAAGTGGCAGCATAAGGATCTTAGCGCTATCTGCGTCGATGTCTATTAGGTGAAAGTAGCTAAAATCAGGCTCGTACTCGGTGAGAAACTCGCCTAGCTCTTCATTTGGATTAGCTTTTATGAGATTTATCTGGGCGTTATTTAGGCTGGCTAAAAAGCTATTTTTTGAGTAGTCTAAGCTATCTTTAAGTGCAAGTGTCGTGTTATCTTTTAGCTCGAGCGAGCCCCCAGTTAGAGTCGCTATAATCTTTGCAGCGATGGCAAAATTTTCATCTGAGCCAAAAATGCTTACAAAGTCGTAATCTTTTGATAAATTTTCTATTATAAAAGGTAGCTCTTTGCTATTTTTTGGAGCAAAACTAACCACTCCAAGCTCGCCAAAATGATCCTCGTAACTTTGAAAAATGTAGTTTAGAAATTCTCTATTTATCTCAAGATCTTCGCCTATTATTAAGATACTTTGTCTCATTTTTAAGCTCCTTTTTTTGCCTCATTATACTATTTTTCAGTGTGATTTAACCAGCACAGGTGTAAAATTAGCAAATTTTAAAATCAAGGTAAAAAATGGACTACAAAGAGACACTTTTACTCCCAGAGACAAATTTCCCAATGCGCGGAAATCTCCCACAAAATGAACCACAAAGACTAAAATCATGGTACGAAGATCGCAAGGTTTACGAAAAAATGAAGAAAAACCGCCAAAATGCGGCTAAAAATTTCAACATTCACGACGGTCCTCCGTATGCAAACGGACACCTTCACATCGGCCATGCGTTAAATAAAATTTTAAAAGATATCATCACAAAAACGCACTATTTTTACGGCGAAAACGTTCGCTACGTGCCAGGTTGGGACTGCCACGGCTTGCCGATAGAGCAGCAAGTCGAAGTAAAGCTTGGCGATAAGAAAAAAGAGCTTAGCAAGGTCGAGATTAGGGAGCTTTGCAGGCAGCACGCGAGAGAATTTATAGATATCCAGCGCAATGAGTTTAAGAGTCTTGGCATCATCGGCGACTTTGAAAATCCATACATGACGATGAAATTTGAGTTTGAGGCTGACATCTACAAAGCACTTTGTGAGATCGCTAAAAAGGGCCTTTTGATAGAAAGAAGCAAGCCAGTTTACTGGAGCTGGGCAGCTAGATCAGCACTAGCTGAAGCCGAGGTCGAGTACGAGGAGAAAGAGGACTACTCGATATATGTAGCCTTTGGTCTTGATAACGACGCGCTAGAAAAGCTTGGTGTAAAAGAGGCAAGCGCTGTCATCTGGACGACCACGCCTTGGACACTGCCAGCAAACCAAGCCATAAGCCTAAATCCAGATGAAATTTACGTCCTAACTGCGGAAAATTTGATCTTTGCAAAACCTCTGCTTGAGAGTATCGTAGAGAGCGGCCTAAGCAAGGGCGAGATCAAAAAAGAGTTTAAAGCAAGCCTGCTTGAAAACTCTCACGCGATAAATCCACTAAACGGCAGAAAGTCGCAATTTTTACTAGGCGATCACGTTATGATGGACGGCGGTACTGGACTTGTTCATACAGCTCCGGGACACGGCGAGGACGACTACTACGTATGTTTGAAATATGGCTTTAGTGAAATTTTGATGCCAGTTGATGATGGTGGTTGCTACGATGAGAGCTTGAAGCATCACGGACTATTTGGAAGTGACGTGGTAGACGAGTTTGTCGGTATGCACATCTTTAAAGCAAATGAGAAAATTTTAGAGTTACTTGGCAAAAATCTACTTAGTGTTTCTAAATTTAGACACTCTTATCCATTCTGCTGGAGGACGCATAAACCTGTTATTTATAGAGCTACAAAGCAGTGGTTTATAGCTATGGACGAGCCAAAACTAGGTGGCAAAACGCTTAGACAAACAGCGCTAAAAGAGCTTGAAAAGGTTAAATTTTACCCAAGCGTGGGCATAAAAAGAATAGGCTCGATGATAGAAAATCGCCCAGACTGGTGTATCTCTCGTCAGCGTGACTGGGGCGTGCCGATCGCGTTTTTCAGAGACAAAGCGACAAAAGAAGTTATATTTGATAGTGAAATTTTAGACCACATCACAGCCATCTTTAAAGAAAAGGGTGCTGATGCGTGGTGGGCGCTAAGCGTTGATGAGCTCTTGCCAAAAGGCTCAAAATACAAAGCTGAAAATTTAGAAAAAGTGATGGATATCCTTGACGTTTGGTTTGATAGTGGCTCGACATGGCATGCGGTCTTGCAAAGCAACAACTACGACGCTGGCAAATACCCCGCAAGCATGTATCTTGAGGGCTCAGATCAGCACCGTGGCTGGTTTCAAAGCTCGCTTCTAGTAAGCACAGCTATAAATTCTCACGCACCTTATGAGAGCATCCTAACTCACGGCTTTACTGTCGATGCTAAGGGCGAGAAGATGAGTAAGAGCAAGGGCAACGTCATCGCTCCACAAGACGTGGCTAAGACTCACGGCGTGGAAATTTTACGCCTTTGGGTTGGTATGAGTGATTATTCAAGCGACCTAAAAATAAGCGAAGATATATTAAAGCAAATTAGCGAGCAATACCGCAAAATCCGCAACACTATCCGCTTTTTACTAGCAAACGTAAATGATCTTGAGAGCCTAAATACAGAGTTTAACATCCTTGATAAATGGATATTAGCTCGTGCTAAAAAGGTCTTTGACGAGGCGAGCGCTTGCTTTAGAAATTATGACTTTTCAAAGGGCTTTAACATCCTTTTAAATTTCCTATCAGCCGATCTTAGCGGCGTCTATCTTGACGTTTGCAAAGATAGACTTTACTGCGACGCAAAAGACGCACCGAGAAGAAGATCAGCTCAAAGTACGATGGCGATCATCACAAAGGCACTTTTGCCACTCATCGCTCCAACGCTTACTTACACCGTCGATGAGGTGATGGACTATGCTCCAAATATCATCAAAGGCGAGGCAAAAGACGCGTTTGACTTAGTTTATGAGCCGATCAAATTTGATCTTAGCTTTGAAGATGAGCTACTTTTTGCCAGCAGGGAGAAATTTAACGAGATCGTGGACGTTCTTAAGAAGGACAAAAAGATAAAATCAACCCTAGAGCTAAGCCTAGAGACAACTAGCCACAACATCACAAGCTACGACGAGCGCGAAGTGGCTGATCTTTATATGGTAAGCTCGGTTAGACCTTACGACGATAGCGAGCCACTAGCCGAGTTTGAGCTTGAGGGCGATAAATTTAAGATCATAGCAAGCAACCTTCACAAATGCCCAAGATGCTGGAAATTTAATGCTAGCAAAGAAGATGCGCTATGCCCAAGATGCGAAGAGGTCATAAGTGCTAAGTGAGCCAGTAAGCGCAACTATCATAATAGCAACGATCGCTGCGGTGGTCGTTGTTAGCTTGTTTGGCATATTTTTGGTTAATAAATTTAAAGGATAAAAATAGTGGTAACTTTAAAAGAAGCTTTGAAATTTTCAGCTGAAGAGATAAAAAATTTAAGAGCCGAGCTTGAGGCAAAGATCATAAAAGAAAAAGAGATTGGCGCTTATGTCGAGCAGCTAGCAAATTTAGAGATCGCAAAACTAGGCGAGGGCGTGCCTATCGCTATAAAAGATAACATCCAAGTAAAAGGCTGGAATGTAACAAGTGCCTCAAAAATTTTACAAGGCTACGTAGCACCTTATAATGCAACCGTAATAGAAAAGCTACTTAGTAAAAATTTAGCTCCATTTGGCCGCACAAATATGGACGAATTTGCGATGGGAAGCACGACTGAGAGCTCATTTTACGGCAAAACACTAAACCCACTAAATCACGCTCACGTCCCAGGTGGCAGTAGCGGTGGCTCGGCAGCAGCAGTTGCAGCCGGTCTTGCAGTCGCAGCACTTGGTAGCGATACTGGTGGCTCGATCCGCCAGCCAGCAGCATTTTGCGGATGTGTAGGACTTAAGCCAACTTACGGCAGAGTGAGTAGATACGGCCTTGGCGCGTATTCAAGCAGCCTTGATCAAATTGGCCCTATCGCTCAAAACGTAGAAGACGCAGCCATTTTATATGACGCGATCGCTGGACATGATCCAAAAGATAGCACAAGCGCAGATGTGCCGTTTGTAAGCGTTAGCGACAAGATAGATGGCAACAAAAAACTAAAAATTTGCGTCATTAAAAACTATGTCGAAAACGCAAGCGAGCAGACAAAAGCTGCTTTAAATTTAGCGATCGAGAAGCTAAAATCACACGGTCATAGTGTAACTTACACAAATTTTGAAGACTCGAAATACGACGTCGCAACCTACTACATAATAGCAACTGCAGAGGCAAGCGCAAATTTAAGCCGCTATGATGGCGTAAGATACGGCAGAAGAGCTGATGCTAAAAATTTAAAAGAGCTATATATAAACTCACGCTCTGAGGGTTTTGGCGAAGAGGTAAAAAGAAGAATTTTGCTTGGCACCTTTGTGCTAAGTAGCGGATATTACGATGCTTACTATATCAAAGCGCAAAAAGCAAGAGCGCATATAAAAGCTCAATACGAGAGAATTTTAGAAGAAAATGACCTTATATTTATGCCAGTAGCTCCGAGTACAGCCTATAAATTTGGAGCCCACAGTGATCCACTACAAGCATATCTAAGCGATATTTACACTATCAGCGTAAATTTAGCGGGTCTGCCAGCCATCTCTGTGCCAGTTGGCAAAGATGATCAAAATTTAAACGTGAGCGCCCAGCTCATCGCAAAAGCATGGGATGAACAGACCTTGATAAATGGTGCCAAGAGCCTAGAAAATTTAATAAAAGGATAAAAATATGAAGATAGTAAAGAGAGCTTTAACATTTGAGGATGTGCTTCTTGTACCGCAATACTCTGAAATTTTGCCAAAGCAAGTTGATGTAAAAACCAGGATCAGTAAAAACGTCACACTAAATATCCCGATCGTCTCTGCTGCGATGGATACGGTGACTGAGCATAGAACTGCTATCATGATGGCAAGGCTCGGTGGTATCGGCGTCATCCACAAAAACATGGACATCGAAAGCCAAGCAAAAGAGGTCAAACGCGTTAAAAAAAGCGAAAGTGGCGTCATCATCGATCCTATCTTTATAAATCCAGAAGCGACCGTGGCTGAAGCTCTAAGCCTTATGTCAGATCTTCATATTTCAGGCGTTCCAGTCATTGATAAAGACCGCAAACTAATAGGAATTTTAACAAATCGCGATCTTAGATTTGAGACAAATATGAGCACTTTGGTAAAAGACCGCATGACAAAAGCACCACTTATCACTGCGCCAAAAGGTTGTACGCTTGATGATGCGGAGAAAATTTTCTCCCAAAATAGAGTTGAAAAACTACCTATCGTCGATAAAGACGGCAGACTTGACGGGCTTATCACCATAAAAGATCTAAAAAAACGTAAAGAGTATCCAAACGCAAACAAAGATAGCTACGGCAGACTTCGCGTGGCTGCGGCTATTGGTGTTGGTCAGCTTGATCGCGCCAAAGCACTTGTCGATGCTGGTGTAGACGTCATCGTCATCGACTCAGCTCACGGCCACTCAAAGGGTATTATCGATACTTTAAAAGAGGTAAAAGCAAATTTTAAAGTCGATGTCGTAGCTGGCAACATCGCAAACCCAGCGGCTGTAAAAGACCTAGCAGAAGCAGGAGCAGACGGTATAAAAGTGGGCATTGGACCAGGATCTATTTGTACCACAAGGATCGTTGCTGGCGTTGGTGTGCCTCAAATTTCAGCGATTGACGACTGCGCAAGCGAAGCAGCGAAATATGGCATCCCAGTTATCGCTGATGGTGGTTTAAAATACTCAGGCGACGTGGCAAAAGCCCTTGCAGCAGGTGCAGCATGCGTCATGGCAGGTAGCTTGCTAGCAGGATGTGAGGAGAGTCCAGGCGAGCTTATAACATTCCAAGGTCGCCAGTACAAAGTATATCGTGGTATGGGCTCAATAGGCGCTATGACAAAGGGTAGCTCGGACCGCTACTTTCAAGAGGGCACTGCACAAGATAAGCTAGTACCTGAAGGTATCGAGGGTCGTGTGCCATTTGCTGGTAGTATAAAAGATGTGATACATCAGCTAATAGGCGGCCTAAGAAGCGCAATGGGCTATGTTGGCGCAAAAGATATCCCAACTCTTCAAGAAAAAGCTGAATTTGTCGAGATCACTAGTGCTGGACTTAAAGAGAGTCACGTCCACGACGTAGTTATCACTCACGAGGCACCAAACTACAAAGTTAATTAGTGTTAGACCTGCAAACTAGAACTATTAAATTTAACGAGCCACTCTATCTTGAGAGTGGCCGTATGCTATCAAATTTTAAGCTTATTTATGAGACTTACGGCACGTTAAATGCTGATAAAAGTAACGTTATCGTGATCTGCCACGCCCTAACTGGCTCGCATCACGCTGCTGGCACATACGCAGGCGATGAGAAAGCTGGCTGGTGGGACGGGCTAATAGGCAGCAAAAAGGCGGTCGATACAGATAAATTTTATGTTATTTGCGTAAATATCCTAGGTTCGTGCTTTGGCTCGACCTCGCCACTAAGTGTGGATAGAAGTAGTGGCAAAGAGTATAGGCTAAATTTCCCAGTCCTTGCCATAAGCGACGTCGTAAAGGCGCAAATGAGGCTATTTGGCGAGCTTGGTATTACAAGAGTAAGAGCTGTGATAGGCGGCAGTCTTGGCGGTATGCAAGCACTTTGTTACGCTATCGAGTTTCCAGAGTTTGCGCAAGATATCGTCATGCTTGCAAGTACCTATCAGACCAAGCCTTGGGCGATAGCCTTTAACAAAATAGCTATCGAAGCCATTTTAAACGATGAAAATTTCAAAAATGGCGAGTACGACGCAGAATTTATAAGACAAAACGGCCTAAAAGGCATGGCTTACGGCAGGATGGCAGGCCACATCAGCTTTTTAAGCCCTGATAGCATGGATGAGAAATTTGGACGCAACTACGTAGAAACTGACGGTCTTTACGAGCTTTCTGGGCGCTTTCAGGTGGATCGCTACATGGAGTACAACGGCTACAACTTCCCAAAGAGGTTTGATCCACTAAGCTACCTATATATTGTAAAAATGATGAACATCTTTGACTGTACAAGACACTATGATAACCTAAAAGACGCCCTTGCGCCAATAAAAGCAAATTTGCATCTAGTCGCTTTCAAAGGCGATCTACTCTTTCCGCCAAGCTGTATGAGAGAAATTTATGACGCACTTTGTGAGATGGGGCGAGAGTTGAAGACAAAATTTGTAGAGATAGATAGCAACTACGGCCACGACGCATTTTTGGTCGAAATAGAAAAATTTGATGGATATATAAAAAATATATTAAAAGGATAGAAAATGGAGCAAAAAGAGCAAAGCTTTGAAGAAAAATTAGCCCTAGCAGATAAAATTTTAAACGATCTAAACAAAGATGATGTGAGCCTAGAAAATAGCATAAAGCTGCACGAGCAGGGTAAAAAGCTCTTAAATGAAGCAAGAGAAATTTTAGAAAATGCAAAACTTAGCATAAAGCAGGTGGATGATGAGTAGAATTTGTGCTCTTCAGCTACCAACGCAGCCCTTAAGCGAGGCTAGGCTTGATTATTACCTAAAAATTTGTGCGGATGAAAACGCAAGGCTGGTTGTGCTTGGTGAATATGTGCTAAATAGCTTTTTTAAAGAGCTCATTAGCATGCCAAAAAGCCTTATAAAAGAGCAAAGCGAGCGCAAAAAAGAGGCTCTTTTTGCAATGGCAAAAAAGTATGATCTAAATATCGTTGCACCCATTGTAAATCTAAAAGGCAAGGAAATTTTTAAAAGTCTAGCTAAATTTACCCCAACACAAGTAAAGCTATATGATCAGCAAATTCTCATGCCTTACGCTCACTGGAATGAGGCGAAATTCTTTAATAACACAAGCGATGAGCTAAATTTGCCTATTTTTACCTACGATAAATTTAAGGTTGGCGTCATGTTTGGCTATGAGGCGCACTTTGATGTGTGCTGGGCCTATATGAGCGCTAAAAAGGTTGATATCGTGCTCGTGCCAACGGCTTGTACATTTTTTTCTCAGGCGCGCTGGGAGGAACTTTTAAAGGTTAGGGCCTTTACAAACAACGTCTACGTGCTCCGCGTAAACCGCGTAGGAAGCAATAAAAGTGACGATGCGCAGTGGAGCTTTTACGGCGATTCGATGCTTATTAATCCGTTTGGTGAAGTTAAAAATAGGCTTGGTAAAAATGAAGAGATGATGGTCGATGAGCTTAGCAAAAAGGAGCTTAGCGAAGCTAGAAGCACTTGGGGCTTTATGCATATAGAGGCTAAATTTAAAAGATGAAAGAAGGCCGTAACTGGACGGGAAAGCGAGCTTAACAAGAATGAGTGCTCTTTAAAGGAATTTTGGAGTGAATTTTGAAACGAAGTGACGTTGAGAGATACATAAAAGAGAAATTTGACGTTTTAGGCGAGCAAATTTTCCCAAAATATCCAAAAATTAGCGCCTTTCGTCATAAGAAAAATGAGAAGTGGTTTGCACTGCTTATGGAGATAAGCGCTAGCAAGCTTGGGCTTGAAAGTGACGAAGTGACAGAGGTTTTAAATCTAAAATGTAGCCCTGATCTAGGCATGGTACTAGTCGATGAGCAGCAAATTTTTAAAGCCTATCACATGAACAAAAAGCACTGGATAAGTGTAAATTTAAACTCCAAAATCTCACAAAAAACCGTCTTTGACCTGATAGATGAAAGCTTTGAGCTAAGTAAATAAAAGCCATTTTTCAGCCTTAAATTTAGTAGTTTTTGTTAAAATCACGAAAAACTTAAGGATAAAATTTGCAAGAGCTAAACAATGAGATCAAAAAAGTCCATTTCATAGGCATTGGCGGTATCGGTATCTCAGCCATCGCTAGATTTTTACACGAAAAAGGCCACAAGATAAGTGGTAGTGACATCAAAGAGAGCAAGACGACTCTTGAGCTTCAAAATGAAGGCATCGAGGTCATCACACCGCACTGTAAAGAGGCGATAAAAGACCAAGACTTTGTGGTCTACTCAGCCGCGATAAAAGAGGACAATATCGAGCTAGTGGAGGCCAGAAACAAAGGCATAAAGTGTTTTTCTAGAAAAGAAATCTTGCCTTATGTGCTTGAGGATAAATGTGTCTTTGCGGTAGCTGGCGCACACGGCAAAAGCACCACCTCAGCGATGCTAGCAAGCCTAATAGAGGGCTCAGTCATCATCGGCGCCATCTCAAAGCAGTTTGGCTCAAATATGCGCTACGCAAAGAGTGACAACGTCGTATTTGAGGCAGATGAGAGCGACTCAAGCTTTCTAAACTCAAACCCATATCTAGCCATTGTTACAAACGCAGAGCCAGAGCACATGGAACACTACGACTACGATCTAGCTAAATTTTACGCAGCCTACAAGGGCTTTTTGGAGCGCGCGAAGGTTAGAGTGATAAACGCTGAGGACGAGTTTTTAAGCACGCTTAAGCTTGATGCGATCAGGCTTTATCCAAGCACCGACATCACCGAGCTTACGATGGTTGTAAGAGACTATCAGCCATACACCAGCTTTAATCTTAAAAATTTAGGCAAATTTGAAGCCTTTGGCATGGGCGAGCACATCGCTATAGACGCATCTTTGGCTATTCTTGCTGCGATGCACGAGACACCGCTTAAAGATATCAGAGAAAATTTACTAAATTTTAAAGGCATAAAAAAGCGTTTTGACATACTTTGTGCAAACAAAAATTTCGTTCTAATAGACGACTACGCACACCATCCAACCGAGATAAAAGCGACGCTAAAATCAGTCTTTGAATACGCCAAAATTTTAGGCATAAACAGCGTCACAGCGATATTTCAGCCGCACCGCTACACAAGACTTAGCACAAATTTACCTGGCTTTAAAGAGTGTTTTAAGGGCGTTGATGAACTTGTTATATTGCCAGTTTATGCAGCCGGAGAAAATCCGATCGAAGTTGATATGAAGAGCGAATTTAGCGAGTATAACCCGATCTTTACCGACAAGGTCGAGAGGGTTGAAGAGGGTATAGAATTTACAGATGAATTTGGCGTGAAAAACCGCCTAAGTGACGGCATAGTGGTCGGTTTTGGAGCGGGCGATATCAGCGTGCAACTAAGGGGCGGCTACTAATGGATCTAAGCACTTTCAAGCCTCAAGATGAAAATGAAATTTTAAAAGAGATAAATGAAAAAGAGTTAAGCGAGGATGAAATTTCAAGCCTTATAAATTTAGGCAAAAAAGATATCATGATAGCGCTTGCAAGGGAGCAAAAGCTAAGTAGCGCTCAGATAAAAGATATGCTGCCAAATGCCCCGTATATGGCTGTTTGCTTGCTAGTTGAAAAACAAGATATCAGTGAGGTTATGGCTGAAATTTTAGAAAAGATCAAGCCACATCCAGAAATTTACAAAGAGCTAATCGCAAAATATAAAGGCGTAAAATGGTAAGAAATTTGATCCTAATCGCTGGCTTGATCGTACTTTTTGGAGCGATCTGGGCGATAAAAGATGAAAAGATTAGCAAAGGCATAAAAGCGCTCGTTAGTGCGGTACTTGTAGTGATCCTTGTTTGCGTCTATTTTTACGAGGAGAATTTATCAAAAAACGAGGATGCCATCTCAAAGCTAGTTAGCGATTTTAAACAGGGCAAAACACTAAAATGCGGCGAATATAACGTGAGCGCTGAGAAATTTAACTACGAATTTGGCACGGCGTCATTTTTGGCTAAAAGAGAATTTAGCGAGCTCTCAGGCGTAATAGTGCCGATAAAAAGTTGCGAACAATGACTCAGGATATATTTGCAAAGCTTGATCTAAACGAGTATTTGGATAAATTTCACTCCTTTTTAGCAAGGCAAAAACCGCTATTTTTACAAGGCGACAACAAAATTCACTTTGAAAACATAAACGAACTTTCCAAGTATGATTTCAAGGCACCAGACGAGATAAAAAATTTAGATGACGCACTTATGAGACTTAGCAAGCAAGCGGTGCTTCACATCAGTGAAATTTACGAGTTTGCAAAGATTATTAAGTATTTTTCATATCTAAAAAAGCAAAAATTTGAAGGCAGGCTTGGCGAATGGATCGCTAAAGCTGAAATTCCTGATGCGATGAGCCAGATGGCAAACAGTTTTGATGAAAACGGCGAGTTTAGCGACAGTGTGGATGAGAGATTTTACGCGATAAAGCAGGCTTTTAGCGAGAAAAAGTGCCAGATCGACGCCGAGCTTAAAAAGCTCATCTACTCAAAGCACATCACACCCTATCTAGTCGATACCCAGACGCACTATATCAACTCGCAAGAGGCACTTTTGGTACGTGGCGGTTTTAATCACGCCCTAAAAGGCACTGTGATCGCTAGAAGCTCAGGCGGCTACTTCTACGTTGCACCTGCAAGTACCGAGCGCCTAAAAAAGGAGCAAAGCGAGCTGCTTGATAGAAAAGAGGAGATTATTTTTGAACACTGCAAGAAATTTAGCCTACAGATGAACAAGAGCCTGCTCTTTTTGAAATTTATAAATAACGCTTTTGATCAGTTTGACGCATATCAGGCGCGTGTAAATTTGGCTAGGTCGCTTGACTATGAGTTTGTTTTGCCAAATAGCTCGCACGTTATCAAGCTTGAGAAATTTGCTCATCCAGCGCTTAAAAACCCAAAGAGCGTGAGTGTGGATTTTGGTAAAAAAGTGCTTCTCATTACCGGCGTAAATGCTGGCGGTAAGTCGATGCTTTTAAAATCTATCATCTCAGCCACGCTGCTTGCAAAATATTTACTACCTATGCGTATCGATGCAAATCGCTCAAGCATCGGCTCTTTTAAAGAATTTGACGCGATCATAGAAGATCCGCAAAGTGTGAAAAACGATATCTCGACCTTTGCTGGCAGGATGGTGCACTTTGCAAGGCTTTTTACTAAAAAATCGATCATCATAGGCATCGACGAGATCGAGCTTGGTACCGACTTTGAGGAGGCTGCGAGCTTGTATGGTGTCATGATAGAGCGCCTTATCACTCAAGATATCAAAATGATCATCACGACCCACCACAAGCGCCTTGCGATGTTGCTAGCTAAAAATAAAGAGGTTGAGCTAGTGGCGGCACTTTACGACGAGGCGGCTCAAAGGCCTAAATTTGAGTTTTTAAAAGGCACGATCGGCAAGTCTTACGCCTTTGAAACGGCGGCAAGATACGGCATATCTCAAAATTTAGTGGCGCAGGCAAAGAAAATTTACGGCGAAGATAAAGAGAATTTAAACGAGATCATCACAAAGACGCTAAATTTACAAACCAAGCTTGATGAGGGGATAAAAGAGGTCACGGCAAAAGAGGAGCGGCTGGAGCGCTTGCTTGAAGAGCAAAAAGAGCTAAAAGAGAAAAATGAGATCAAGCTAAATGCGACTATTTCGCGCCTTGAAAAAGAGTATTATGAAGCGATAAATGCGGCAAAAGCTGTTATAAATTTCAAAGAGATAAAAGACAAGCAAAGGGCGCTAAACGTGGCAAATGAGAAAAAAGCTGCCATCGTTAAGCCTAAAAAAACTGAGCGCGAGAGCCTAAAAGTAGGCGATAGAGTGAAATATGAAAATATAAAAGGCACGGTTTTAAGCATCTCTAAAAATGACGCGATGATCGAGTCAAATGGCATAAATTTACGCGTGCCACTAGAGCTTTTAAGAAAAAATGGTAACGAAGTGGAGCTACCTAAAAAAGGTGGCGTTAGCCTAAATGTAGATAAACCAAAGACAGCCTCACTCTCGCTTGATCTGCATGGCATGAGAGCTGACGAGGCGATAGCAAAGCTTGATAAATTTATCTCCGATAGTCTTGTTATGGGATTTGATGAGGTTAGCGTATTTCACGGCATCGGTACTGGCAAGCTCGCCTTTGCTGTTAAAAATTTCTTAAAAGAGCATCCAAGTGTGAAAGAATTTTTTGACGCACCGGCAAATCAAGGCGGATATGGAGCTAAAATAGTCAGGCTTTAACTTTTTCCCAAAAGTTAAAATTTATTTTAAGGTTGATATAATCAGGACGAGTACACAAAATAAGGGAAGTAACTTTTGAGTAACAAGGACGATCAAACGGGTAAAAATCTAAATATCACTAAAACGATTATAGGTTTAGTGTTTGTTTTGGGAAGTATTTTTTTAGTCGAAAACCTGGCAGTTTTTTATTTTAAATTTAATAATGCTTCTGCTGAAAATGGTTTTAATCTTCGAAAGAAAGTTGATTATTTGACATATCAATATGTTGATTATTTCAAAAATGTCAGCAAATATGATGTCGCAAATTTTCAATCTTACATTAACGATAGCGCTATGGGTGATGTCCTTTTATTAAAGGATGATAATAAAAATGGATACAAGGTCGTAGCGTCTTCAGATAAAAGAATAATAAATCAAGAATTTAACGATAAAAGCTGTGGAAATATCTTTGCTCATAATTTCCAAAAAGATTATTTTTGGTCAAAAATTTTGCCAGAAAACGCCGCTCAAGTTTGTATGTTTGTGCCAGTTGGAGAGTATATATTAGGCTTTAAAGGAAAGGTCGATCAGCGTATTACTGGCACGCATGATGAGTACTTTTTTGAGTGGCTTTTAAACAATATGGCTTTAACATTTATCTTAAGCTTCGTTGGCGCAATAGTTGCTTTGTCTACTTGTATATGGTATGCGGTCAAGTACATAAAAGAAAAAAATAACTATAACGCATTAAAAACAGATACTAAAAAACAGATAGAAGAGCTTGGAGAAAAGCTTTATATCGATCCGATGACTGGACTTTTAAATAAAACAGCATTGGTGCGTGATATTAATAGCTATGAAAATCCTAAAGTAGTGCTTATAGATATTGACGATTTTGGCAAGATGAATGACTTTTACGGTAAATTTGCATGTGATCAGATTTTGGTAAAGATGGCTGATTTGATCAGTGAATTTGCTAAAGATGAGAATATGAAGGCTTACTGTATAGAAGCAGATAGGTTTGCTCTGGTAGAAGATAGCGATAGCTTTATCGATAGATATGAAGATATGGTTGAAGATTTGATAGAAATTTTTAAAGGCCGTATGCTAAGTATAGTCGATGAAGATGGCAGAGAGATAGAAGGTATCGAGATACATAGTACAATAGGCTTTGCTCTTGATAGTGACCAAACACTAAGAAAAGCAACAATAGCGTTAAAAACGGCAAAAGAGCAAGATAAAGACTATGTTTGCTATTTTAAAGGGCTAAATCAAAAAGAGGAATACGCAACTCAAATAGAACGCTCCAAACTGATACAATACGCTACTATAAATAACAATATTGTTCCTTATTTTCAGCCGATAGTTAATGACCAAAAGGTACCTGTAAAATATGAATGTTTGATAAGGCTTTTGGATAGAGGTGATGTTATATCACCAAATGTCTTTTTAGATATCTCAAAGCGTATTAAGCGTTATGCTGATCTTGAGAAACAACTCATTGTAAAGTGTTTTAAGCAGCTTGTAGAGGATAAGAATTTAGTACTTTCTATAAATTTAAGCAGTAGAGATATGATCGATGGTGATGTTAGCTCACTTGTTTTAAATTTATTGAACAAGCACAATGTTGCTGGTAGAGTAGTATTTGAGATCGTTGAAGATGAAGAGCTTAAAAATTTAGAGAGAGTTTCAAATTTTATCGAGCGTGTAAAAAGCATGGGTGCAAAGATCGCTATCGATGATTTTGGCTCAGGATATTCAAATTTTTCTTACATTATAAAGATCAAGCCTGACTACGTGAAGATCGATGGCTCTATTATAAAAGATATAGACATAAATAAAGATTCACACTCTATCGCAAGTGCGATCGTGGCATTTGCAAAAGACCTTGGTATAAAAACTATTGCTGAATATGTGCATTCAAAAGAGATATTTGAGATCTGTAAAGAGATCGGCGTAGATGAGTTTCAGGGCTTTTATTTTGGTGCACCAGAGCGTGCCGGCTCATAAGGCTCTTAGTGGTAATTAACTTTTTAAAAGAGCTTTTAAGCTTTCGCTCTATCACACCTAATGATGCTGGAAGCTTAGAGTTTATCGCTAAATTTTTACCTGATTTTGAGGCGAAATTTATAGAAAAAAATGGCACCAAAAATCTCATACTTTCTAAAATTTATGGTGATGGCGAGCATCTAGCTTTTGCAGGGCATGTTGATGTCGTGCCTCCAGGTGAGGGCTGGGATAGCGAGCCATTTACACCATATGAAAAAGATGGCTACATCTACGCAAGAGGCGCACAGGATATGAAAAGTGGCGTGGCTGCTTTTGTTTGCGCTGCTAAAGATGCAAAATTTGATGGGAAGCTAAGCCTCGTATTAACAAGCGACGAAGAGGGCGATGGCACATATGGCACGCCTTTAGCACTTGAATATTTACGCGAAATAAATGATTTGCCAAAATTTTGCGTAGTGGCTGAACCAACTTGCGATAAAGAATTTGGTGATAGCATAAAAGTTGGCAGACGTGGCTCAATAAATGGCAAGATCGTGATAAAGGGCATTCAAGGGCACGTGGCATATCCTGAAAAGTGTGTAAATCCGGTAAATTTGATAGCTCCACTTTTAAGCAGGATTGCAAATCACGATATGGACGCTGGGAGCGAATTTTTTAGTCCAAGCAAGATTGTGGTAACTGATATTAGAGGCGGTATGCAAGTTTGCAACGTCACGCCAAGCGAGCTTAGCATAATGTTTAATGTGAGAAACTCAAATTTAACCGACGTAAATGACGTTGAGAGCTATCTTAGAGGCGTTTTAAAAGGGCTTGATTACGAGCTTAGCATAAAACAAAGCTCAAAGAGATTTTTAATAAATAAAGATAGCAAAATCGTAAAAAATTTAATGGCCTCTGTCGCAAAAATTACCGGTGTCACACCGGTTCTAAATACAAAGGGTGGTACGAGTGATGCAAGGCACTTTGCTGAATTTGGCGTAGATGCGATAGAATTTGGCGTGATAAACGATCGTATACACGCCAAAAACGAACGAGTCAGCATCAGTGAAATAAATAAACTTTATGAAATTTTTAAAGATTTGATAGAAAAATTTTAATCCATAAATTTCATTATTTTTAAATCAAAAAGTTATTAATTGTCTAAAAAATATTTTCAAAAGCTATTTTGATTAATATTTTTGTCAAAGAATTTTAAAAATAAGAAATTTTCTTTATTTGGCAATATTGCTATTATCTATTATAATTCATGAAGTAGCCGGGTTTTGGCAATTTCAAGTAAAACCTAATGAAATACTCTTTTTAATGAGCATATGGTAGAAGTTATAAATACATTTGTGGGCAAAAAATATATCCAGCACAATCCTAGCTTTAAAGATGGTATGGATATCATTTCTAATTTGTAAAAAAGTAAAATTTCAAATAAATAAAAAAATGCAAGTAAAACGAAAAATATACAAATCTTTTCAATACGAGAAAATGAGACATAGCTTGCGAGCTAGATTGTCCTTTTTGGTCGTAGCAGTCGTGATTTTAGCAATCGAAATTTATATCGCAGCTTTTGTTAAAGGTGGCTTCGTGCGTCATTATTTGGGTGATGTGCTAGTTACGGTGATGCTTTACTCATTTGGACGAGCTATATTTAAAACTGCACCAAAAATTTTAGCATTTGAAATATTTATCTTCTCGCTATCTATAGAAATTTTACAATACTTTAAAGTACTTGAAATTTTAGATATTCATAATTTAATAATACGCATAGTCTTTGGCGGAACATTTGACGTTAGCGACATCGTATGTTACGCACTAGGCTGTTTGCTAGCTTATTTGACTGATATCATTTGCCTTTTACAAAAGTATAAAAGTCCAAGGATATAGCAATAAACCACAACTTTATTTTTAAGTATGAGGCACTAGCCAATCATCTTAAAATCTCGAGTAAAATTTATCTATCTATTTTAGCTCACCCCAGTTTTTGGCGATATTTAGCGATGTTTTAAGCGGCACATTTAGCGTGTAAATTTCCTCCATCGTCTTTTGTGTCGCCTTGCCAAATTCCTGTGCAACCTCGTCTTTTACTTCAAATATCAGCTCATCGTGGATTTGAAGCAACATTTTCGCATTTTCATCTAAATTTGCTCTAACTTTTACCATCGCCATCTTGACTAGATCGGCTGCTGAGCCTTGAAAGACCGTATTTACAGCCTCGCGCTCAAACATGGCTATTTGCATAGGTGTAGCACTTTTAAAGTCAAAGTAGCGCCTTCTGCCAAGCAGCGTCTGCACAAAGCCATCGTTTTTAGCTGAGATTTTTATCCCCTCTAAAAATTCTTTAATCGTCTCAAAAGCCTTAAAATAGCGCTCTATATACTCTTTTGCCTCGGCTCTTGTGATATTTACTTGATTTGCGAGCTTACTTGAGCCCATGCCGTAAATAAGGCCAAAATTTATGCTCTTCGCCACGGCTCTATTTTGCCCATCACTACTGCCAAATATGCTAACAGCAGTCCTTGCGTGGATATCCTCGTCATTTTTAAACGCTTCAAGTAGCGCAGGATCTTGACTAAAGTGAGCTAACAGTCTAAGCTCGATCTGGCTGTAGTCAAGCCCTACAAAGCTATAGCCCTCACGCGCCTCAAAGCACTCTCTGACATCCTTTGCAAGGCTGCCACGAGCTGGGATATTTTGCAAATTTGGATTTTTACTTGAAAGCCTGCCAGTACTTGTACCAGTTTGCAAAAAGCTCGTGTAAATTCGTGAGCCCTCATCCTTTTTCGCAAGCGCTAAAAGCGGCTCGCAGTAGGTACTTTGCAGTTTATATAGCTCCCTGTAGGCTAAAATTTTCTCCACCACTGGGTGGGCGTCTATGAGCTCTGCTAGCACGCTCTCATCGGTGCTGTATCCTGTTTTTGTTTTCTTTTTGGTTGGAAGCTTCAAGTGCTCAAAAAGTATGACACCAAGTTGTTTGACAGAGTTTATGTTGAAATTTTCGCCGCTTAGCTCGTAAATTTCACTTGTTAGTGCCTTTAGTTTTGTGTCGTTTTCAAGGATGAGCTTTTGCATCTTAGCTTCATTTATCTTGATGCCGTTTTGCTCCATGTCAAAAAGCGTAAGGATAAAAGGAAATTCGTGTGTATCGGCAAGGGCTAGTAAATTTTTATCAAGCGTGTTTAAAAAAGTTTTATAAAATTTAAGCGTTATCCAAGCGTCCTCACTCGCGTATTTGGCGGCATTTTCTAGAGGCACATCGCCAAAAGTTTGCCCCTTTTTGACCATATCTTCAAATTTTATTGTGTCGTAGTCATAAAGTCTCTTTGCCAGTGCGTCCATGCCGACACTCGAGTTTGGATCGCTAAGCCAAGCAAGTATCATCGTGTCTTTAAAATTTGTAGGTGGGTTTAGACCGAGGTTATTTTTAACTATCTCAAAGTCGTACTTTAAATTTTGTCCAATTACGCAGCCTTTGTAAATTTGCCCTATCGCCCAAGTGGCAAATTTTAGGCTAATTTGCTGCGGCGCACCAAGGTAGTTGTGAGCTATCGGCACGTAGTAGGCGTCCTCATCGTTAAAGCAAAAGCTAAATCCAACAATCTTTGCACCCCTGCTATCAACACCTGTGGTCTCCGTGTCAAATGCGACGATGGTCTCTGGCGTGATGTCTGATAAGAGCTTTTCTATGCTAGCCTCATCAAGGAGTAAATTTGCTCTAAAGCCTAGTTTAAACTCGACACTTTCCTCTTTTTGTAAGCTCTTAAGAAGCCTATTTAGATCATACTCTTTTAAAATTTCTGAGATATTTATCAAAGGATTTTGCTCTGGAAATTTCGAGTGTTCAAGATCAAACGAGCTAACTGCATCGTCAAATAGCGTGGCTAGCTTTTTGCTCAAAAACGCTTCGTCTTTTGCGGCGGTTAGCATATTTTTAGTGCGCTCATTTCTAAGAAGGGCTAAATTTTCATAAATTCCCTCTAAGCTCCCATACTCAGCCAAAAGCTTCTTGGCCCCAACTGCGCCGATGCCTTTGACACCTGGGATGTTGTCCGAGCTATCGCCTGCGATCGCTAGAAAGTCCCTTACCTGTGCTGGATAAACTCCGTACTTTTCAAAGCAGCTAGCACTATCGTGATCGATCTTGCTTTGTGGGCTGTAGATGCTCACTTTGCCATCTTCTATGAGCTGATAGAGGTCTTTATCGTGGGTGACTATTCGCACAAATATATCTTTGTCTTTACAAAATTTAACCGCACTTGCGATGATGTCATCGGCCTCGTAGCCCTCGCGGCTAAGGCTGTAAAGCCCCATTTTTTCTATCATATCTATGCAAACTGGAAGCTGTTCTTTTAACTGAGCTGGCGGCTCATTTCTATTTGCTTTGTAATCACCTAAAATTTCGTGACGTAAGGTCTTGCCTTTGCTGTCAAGTGCGAAGATAAGGTAGTCGCTTTGGTATTCATCCTTAAGGCTTGCTATAAAATTTGCAAAGCCACTTATCATACCGCTTGGCTTGCCCTCGCGGTTTTTAAGTCCGCTCATGGCGTAGTAGAGCCTAAAAAAGAAGCCAAAAGTGTCAATAATCGTAAGTGTTTTCATTTTTATCCTTTGTGTAATTTTATGAAATTTAGGCAAAAAATAGGCTGATTTATAAAAATTTTTGATATTATGGCGGACATTACAAATAAAAAATCACAAAAACAAAAAGCTTTGAGGTCATGAAAAAAATAGTTTTTTTACGTATCAATCCAAATGCAGTCGGTGGTGCCGAACGCTATTTAAGAAGGCTTACTAAAGCCCTAAAAGACGTAGGTATAGACACATCTATACGCTCATATCTAGGAGAGGCTAGGATCTCGTCATGGAAAAAGGCTTTGAGATTTAACGCACAAGTAAAACGCCAAAAACAAAGTGATGAGATATATTTTAGCTTGGAGCGAGTGAGCTGCGCAGATATTTATAGAGCAGGGGACGGCGTGCATAAAATTTATCGTGCCACAAAGCCATTTTGGTGGGTTAATCCTCTAAATTTTGTCTATCCATATCTAGAAAAACGTTGCTTTAAAAATTCTAAAAAGATAATCGCAAATTCAAACTACATAAAAGAGCAAATTATTTCAGCTTACGGTATCGATGAGTCAAAAATCGTTACCATTTACAACGGTATAAACTTGCCACAAAAGGTAGAAAAAGGAGAAGCAAAACTTAGCGTATGCGAAGAATTTGGACTCGATTACAATTTACCAATTGTGCTTTTTGTAGGAAATGGCTTTAAAAGAAAAGGAGCAAAGGACTTTTTGCTTCTTGTCTCAAAGCTAAAAACGCCAGTAAATGCGCTAATAGTAGGCAAAGATAAAAATTTAAATTCATATAAGAAGCTAGCAAAAAAGCTAAAGATAAATGCATTTTTTACAGGTGAGCAAAAAATGACTGCCAAATTTTATGAAGCAAGCGATATTTTTATATTTCCAACACACTATGAGCCATTTTCAAATGTCGTTTTAGAGGCGCTTAGTTTTAAAAATATTGTCTTTACAACGGCTCAAAATGGAGCTGCTGAAATTTTAGAAAATCGTTTTATCATGCGTGAACCAAATGATGAAAGTATACTGGAGCTAGTGGAGCAGGTGCTTAATGATAATGACATGATGAGAGAGCTGCAAGAGAAGTCATTTTTACTTTCGCAAAAATTTAGTATAGAAGAAAATGCAAGCAAAACTCTTGAAATCATAAACGAAGTACTAAATTTGGAGCAAAAGTGAGAGTTTTTATAGAGCTTCCAACTTGGCTTGGAGATGCTGTGATGGCGAGCGCAGCGATAGAAAATTTAAGTAAAAATGCTAAAAATATTGTATTTTTTGGCTCTTACGTGGCCTGTGAGCTTTACAAATCACATCCAAAGTGCGAAAAAGTAGTCATTGACGATAGTAAAAAGCAAAACTCAAGATATTTAAGCCTTATAAAAACAGCTAGAAAGCTTGGAAAATTTGATATCGCTATTAGTTTTAGAAGCTCGTTTGCTAGTAAATTTTTGCTATTTTTTCTAAAAGCAACGCAAAAATTTTGCTTTAAAAAGAGTAGCGAGAGTTTGCATCAGGTGCAAAAATATCTAAATTTCATAAAGCAAAGTCTAAATTTAAAAGAAATTTCAAACGAACTAAAAATTTATTATGAAGCTAAAAAAAGCGAGCGAAAGCTCCTTGTGCTAAATCCAGGTGCTAGCTACGGAAGTGCCAAAAGGTGGTATCCTCACTATTTTGCAGAGGTTGCATTGCACTTTAAAGATGAATTTGATGTAAAGATCACTGGCTCAAAAGCTGAGCTTGAAATTTGCAATGAAATCGAGCAAATACTCTTACAAAATGGTATGAAATGTGAAAATTTGGCCGGAAAAACAAGCATAAAAGAGCTTTGCGAGGTCATAGGTTCTATAAAAAATGGCATCTTTTTGACAAATGATAGTGGTCCTATGCATATCGCAGCTGCCTATAAAGTGCCACTTGTGGCTCTTTTTGGACCGACAAAATTTAAAGAGACTAGCCCATGGCAAGATGAAAGTTCAAAGATAGTGCACTTAAATTTAGAGTGTATGCCATGCATGAAGCGAGTGTGTCCCATAAAAACACATGCCTGCATGAAGGAACTTACTCCAAAAATGGTCATCACTGAAATAGAGCTATTAAGAAAGAAATTAAATTTTTGAAATTCTAAAAATATTAAATATATACATACAAAATTAAAAATTTTAGTTTTTATTTGATTACATTTTTACTAAATATTTGACATTGGTTATCAATATAGCTATAATCACGCAAAAATTTTTACTAAGAAGGTATTATGGAGCTAATTAAACATCACATTGATCATGTAATTATTGCGATTTTAGGCATTATGAGTTTTTTTGTACTTTGGTATACGATTGAGCGTATTATTTTTTACTCACGCGTTGATATAAAAGGCTACAAAAGTATTGAAGCGCTTGAAGAAGCACTAACCAAAAATTTAACCACGCTTTACATTATCTACTCAAATGCACCATATGTAGGACTTCTTGGTACAGTTGCTGGCATTATGATCACATTTTATGATATGGGTATGGCAGGTGGAATCGATACTAAAAGCATAATGGTCGGCCTCTCTCTTGCGCTAAAAGCAACTGCTTTTGGACTACTTGTGGCGATACCAACTTTGATGATTTACAATGGTTTTGTCAGAAAAGTAGATGTAATGCTAAATAGATACAAGGCTGAAAATGCGTCTAAATAAAAAAGATGGGTTAAATATTGTCCCATTTATTGATATTATGCTTGTTTTGCTTGCTATCGTGCTTAGCATTTCGACTTTTATTGCTCAAGGCAAGATAGCTATTGATCTTCCAAGTGCAAACAGTGCTGAGCAAAGCAAAGAGGACGATAAAAAGGTAAGCGTAGTAATTGATAAGGATAATAAATTTTTTATAGATGATGTAGAAATTTCTGAGAATGAACTCAAAGATAAGCTAAATGTGGTTGATATAAAGACATTGATCGAACTAAAAAGCGATAAAAATTCGAAATTTGATAGCTTTGTTAAAGTAATTGATATATTAAAAGAGAAGGGCCACGAAAATTTTGCAATCCAAACAATCTCTGAATAAAATTTCAAATTACAGCGGCTTAGCTGTTTCGCTTGTAGTGCATGGAGCAGCAGTATATTTTTTGCTTTCACATAATTTTGATGAGATAAAAATAGTTGAGCAAAAGCCGATAAAAATAGCTCTTAATTCATTTACTCCAGTGCCGCAAGTCTCAGCACCTCAAATAGCGGAGCAAATGCTTATCCCAGAGCCAACTCCACCAGCTCCACCACCAGAGCCACCAAAACCTGAGCCAAAGCCAGAACCAAAACCTGAACCTAAAAAGGTGGAGAAACCAAAGCGTGAAATAAAAAAAGTAGAGCCTAAAAAAGAGAAAAAAATAGAGCCCAAGCCTGAACCGGTAATTGCTCAGCCAGTGCAGCCTATTGTACCGCCAGCTAGTGTAAATACAAATTTGCCAGCCAATAACAAGTCTATCGCTGCAGCTCCAGTTCAAAATGTAACACCTGAGCTAAATTTATCAAATTCACAAGGTGACGAAGATTTTACGAAGGTTATAATCGCAGTTAAGAGGCATAAAAGTTACCCAAATAATGCTAGACGTATGAAACATCAAGGAGTTGTAGAAGTTAGGTTTTTACTCAAGCAAGACGGCAGCATAGATGAACTTAAAGTTAGTAAAAGCTCTGGGTTTGAGTCGCTTGATAATGGTGCTTTAGAAAATATTCAAAGAGCAAGTTCTGAGTTTCCAAAACCTAAACAAGATCGTTATCTGCGCTTTCCTATTTCATATACACTAAAATAAATTACAAGCTTATTTAAGCTCGTAATTTATTATCTGCTTTGTAGAATTTCTTTTATATTTCAAGCCAAAACAGAAAAACATAACTTATTTTATTTAAAAAAGTGTGTATTTTAAACTTGCTTTAAATATTAAACATGTATAATCTGACTTTCTTTAACGAGTGGTTGGATAGCTCAGTCGGTAGAGCAGCAGACTGAAAATCTGCGTGTCGGCAGTTCGATTCTGCCTCTAACCACCATTAACCTTTCCTTAAACATCAATCTTTTTTAGCTACATTAAATATTGTATTTACAAGGCTTTTATGCTATTTTTCTAGGTTATTTATAAAATTTAAATAAATTTTTATTATTAATAAATTTAAAATATAACAATGCTATTTTTGTCTTATACATTCTAGGATTAATAAAATCTGCAAGGTCAAATAAATTTTTGCAAAAGACAATCTTATAAAGATTTACCCTAAATAAGCCTTATTAATCAAAATGTTATATTTATATCAAATCATCCTTAAAATATAAGTTTAATCTAAATCCATAAGAGATATAATCTTGATTAAATTTATATTAACTTAGGAGGTTTCATGGATTTTCTCATGAATTTAAGTGAAGGCATGCAGTTTGCTATCCAGCTTCTCATTGTCCTTATCTGTTTGTTCTACGGAGCTAAAAAAGGCGGTATCGCACTTGGTATGCTAGGCGGCATCGGTCTTATAGTTCTTGTTTTTGGATTTAATATCGAGCCTGGTAAGCCAGCTATTGATGTTATGCTAACTATCCTTGCTGTTGTTGTGGCAAGTGCTACGCTTCAAGCTAGTGGTGGTCTTGATGTTATGCTTCAAATAGCAGAAACTATACTTAGAAAAAATCCAAAATATGTAAGTATCTTGGCTCCTTTTGTAACATGTACGCTTACTATTTTATGCGGTACTGGACACGTTGTTTATACTGTGCTTCCTATCGTTTATGATATTGCTATCAAAAATGGTATCCGTCCAGAGCGTCCAATGGCAGCAAGCTCGATAGCTTCACAAATGGGTATCATAGCAAGTCCAGTTTCAGTTGCTGTTGTAACTCTTACAAGCTTTCTTATTAATGCTAAAACTCACTTAGCTGGCTTTGATGGATATTTAGATCTTTTAAAGATTACGATTCCATCAACATTCTGCGGTGTTTTAGCGGTAGGAATTTTTAGCTGGTTTAGAGGTAAAGATCTTGATAAAGACGAAGTCTTTCAAACAAAGCTTCAAGATCCTGAGTTTAAAAAATATGTTTATGGCGATAGTGCGACGCTTTTAGGCAAAAAGCTTCCTGGTTATCAATGGGCTGCAATGTGGATATTTTTAGGCTCTATTCTTGTAGTTGCGCTTCTTGGATATTTTAAAGATCTTCGTCCAAGCTGGACTACTTACAAAGACGCAACGGTCGTTCAAGTAATAGCTAACCTTCCAACTGAGCAAAAAGTCTTAAAAACCTTAAAAATAAAAGACGCTAGCATCCAAACAGAGGCGGCTGAGCTAAAAGTAGCAAACGATAAGCTAAATGCCAATCAAAAAGCTCAATCAGTCAAAATCATCGGCAAAGATGCAAATCAAACTCTTACTCGCACAGCTGATGGTGCAGTAACATATATAAATGAAAAAGGCGCAAAAGAAGAATTCCAAGGTGCTTACATTAATATAAGCAACAAACAAGCATCTTCAAAGAGCTTAAGCATGGTTCATGTCATCCAAATTTTCATGCTTTTAACTGGCGCTATCATTTTAATCTTTACACCAACAGATGCTAGTAAGATCGGTAAAAACGAGATATTTAGATCAGGTATGATCGCTCTTGTTGCAGTATTTGGTATCTCTTGGATGGCTGAGACTATGTTTGCAGTGCATACTCCGATGATGAAAGAGGCGCTAGGAAGCATCGTAAAAGAGCACCCTTGGACTTATGCGGTTATGCTCTTGATTATCTCAAAATTTGTAAATTCTCAAGCTGCAGCCTTGGTTGCATTTGTGCCATTAGCTTTAAATATCGATGTTAATCCTGCTATCATTCTAGCTTTTGCGCCAGCTTGCTACGGATACTACATCCTGCCAACATATCCAAGCGACCTTGCAGCTATTCAGTTTGATAGAAGCGGTACGACACATATTGGTAAATTTGTTATCAATCACAGCTTTATCATTCCGGGTCTTATTGGTGTTATATCCTCTTGTATATTTGGCTATATTTTTGCAACCGCTTTTGGATACCTATAATATATAAATTCTCTTGCTGCTAGTATTTTCTAGTGGCAAGAGCAGAATTTATCAAAGCTTATCTTTAAATTTTTGTTTATTGCTCATATAAACGAAGCTTAGCACTTCGGCCACGGCTCTAAAAAGATGTGCTGGTATCGTATCATCGACTTCACAAATTTTATAAAGCTCTCTTGCGAGTGGTGGGTTTTCATAAATTTGCACACCATTTTCAACAGCTATTTTTTTGATTTGCAATGCTAAAAAATCAACACCTTTGGCAAGTATTATCGGCGCCTCGTCGCGACTTTTATCATATCTTATCGCCACGGCGTAGTGAGTAGGGTTTGTGATGACTACGTCAGCTTGTGGGATATTTTGCATCATTCGACGCTTGGCTGCACGCATTTGTGCTTGACGAATTCTGCCTTTTACCTGCGGATCTCCTTCCATTTGCTTATACTCATCTTTTATCTCTTGCTTGCTCATACGAAGGTCTTTAAAGTATTGAAAACGCACGATGAGAAGGTCGATAAGTCCTATCACGAAAAGTATAAAAAGCATGACACTAACAAGAATGATGAGCTTTTCTTTTAGCCAAGCAAGCTGATCAAACATAGAGAAAAAGAGCGTGTGTGGCAACTCCTTTATAAACTGCAAGAAAAAATAAAATCCAACACCAAAGACGATGCTAACTTTTAGTACGATTTTAATGCTGTCTATCACTTTTTTCATTGAGAATAAATTTTTTAGTCCCTTTAGTGGGTTTATCTTGACAAAATTTGGCATTATGGGTTTTGTGGTAAAGATAAATCCAAACTGCATTACATTTGCAATGACACCAGCGATCGCCACACAGATACAAACTGGAAGTATCATAAGAAGTGACCTTGCAAATGTATTTACGACGATCATTTTTACAGTTGGCAAGGTAAGTGGCTGACCGATAAATTTTGAGTAGTAGATATAAAGTGAGATGATCTGTTCTTTCATAAAATTTAGCATTGCAAGTAGTACGCCAATAGCAATAACTAGGGTCACGAACCCAGCTAGGTCCTGACTTTTGGGAACGTTGCCGTCCTTTTTGGCATCTTCTATCTTTTTGGGGGTCGCTTCTTCGGTTTTTTCCTGATCTTCGCCTGCCATCTTTATCCTAAGCTTGCTTAAATTTGGGGCGATTATAGCCAAAATGCGGTTAAACTATCCGTAAAGCCACCTTTTTGCACGTGGAAAATTAGGTGTTTTTGGCTAAAATTAGCAAAAATAAGGAAACACAAAATGTCATTTTTAGAAGGCTTGCCTAATATTTTCAAAACCAAAAAACTACCAAAAAGCGATGAAGAGCTACTTTTAGACGAGTATGCAAGCATTTACGACCAAATAAAAGAGAAAAATTTAAACGAATACGACTTTTTATGTGAGCTCATACGATTACTCTCTTTTTCAAGAGCTAGATGCTACGACATTTACCTTGAAAAGTGCCTAGCTGAGGGCGACGCTGAGGCACTAAATGATCTCATTTTTCAATACGCTAAGCTAAATTTACTCCCAGGATGTAGTGGTGGATACGATCAGTGTGAGAGGCTCATACCGGCATTTTTTGCTATCGCTTGCGGTGACACAGATGGTATGACACGGATCTTTCCAAAAGGCCTACCACCTAGCAAAAACGGCTATAAATTTCTATGTGTTACGCACGATTTGCTCACGGCGATGCTTTGGCAAGATGAAAATTTACTTACCCCTGCCTTAGAAAAAGCCCGTACTTTTGCAGAGTCTAAAAAGCCAACAAACGAAAAAGAGGCGATTAAATTTGTGCTTGCCTTGTATGAAAAAGATACGGCCGCTATGAGTGAGCATTTGCAGAAATTTTGCTCTACATTTGGTAGGACAGATGCACCTAAATTTGAAAAACGCCTCTACATTTTCGCACACGGACTTCACGCTTTGGCACGCTACTTTTTACCGCTTGTGCTCTTTAAAGAGATCAAGCTACCAAAGAACGAGAATTTCAGTAAATTTTACGCAAAGAGGCTCTTTCAAAATGAAATTCCTAAGCCAAAACTCTATTTTGTTTTGCCACCTGAGTTTGAACTGATAAATATTATCTTAAATGTGCCAGTAGCTAAAACTCTGATACATCAGCCTTATTTGCCAAATGATAAGACATTTTTTATGGACCACGATGCGATGATTAAAAATTTAGCCGATGAGATCATAAAATCAGGAGCATTAAAGTAGAATTTATAAACTTTTGGCTAATATTCACACCTTACAACCAACAAAGCTCCATAAATCTTTTGCAAAAAAGTGCTTTTTGGTCTTACCAAATTTTAGAAAGGTAGAGTATGTCAAAATACGCTATATTTAAGCATGGCGGTAAGCAATATCGTGTTAGCGAGGGCGAGTACCTTAAGCTAGATCACTTTAGTGCTGAAGCTAAATCAACCGTTGAGATTACAGAAGTTTTAGCTGTAAATGACGGCGAAGTAAAGGTAGGTGCGCCATTTGTTAAGGGTGCAAAAGTTGTTCTTGAGGTCGTTAATGAAGGCAAAGACAAAAAAGTAGTTATCTACAAAAAACGCAGACGTAAAGACTCAAAACTAAAACGCGGCTTTAGAAGACAATTTACACGTGTAAAAGTCGTAAGTATCGCAGCTTAAGGAGATAAGATATGGCACACAAAAAAGGTCAGGGTTCAACCCAAAATAACCGTGATAGTATCGGACGCCGATTAGGTGTTAAAAAATTTGGTGGTGAGTTCGTTCGTGCTGGAAATATAATCATCCGCCAAAGAGGAACAGCAACTCACGCTGGAAATAACGTAGGTCTTGGCAAAGATCACACTATTTTTGCATTAGTTGATGGCTTTGTAAAATTTGAAAGACTTGATAAAAACAGAAAAAAAGTATCTGTTTATCCAGCTGCATAATCTCAGGGGCAATCGCCCCTTTTCTTTCTTAAAATTATTCAAAAATCAAAATTTTTATTTAGTGTTTAGAATTTTTCAAATAGCTATTTAAGAGAAATTTTAAATCAATCACAACTCTATATTTCGAGCTTCATGGTGTTTATATTTGCTTTATTTTAATCAAGATATCACGATTTAATTTCAGTAAAGTTGGATATAATCCAAATAAAAAATTTAAGGTAAAAAATGTTTATAGATAGTGCAAGATTGACTCTAAGTTCGGGGCATGGTGGAGCTGGAGCTGTGAGTTTTCGCCGTGAAAAACACGTCATTTTAGGCGGTCCTGATGGCGGAGATGGCGGAGATGGCGGAGACGTTTATTTTGTTTGTGACAACAATACCCATACTTTAGCAAATTATAAGGGTAAAAGAGCTATGAAGGCTGGCAATGGTGAAGCTGGCATGGGCAAGCGAATGACCGGCAAAAAGGGCGAAAATTTAGAACTAATAGTCCCTCCTGGCACAGCTGTTTATGATGCACAGACAAATGAACTACTCTGTGATATAGTTAGCGAGGGCCAAAAGACGCTATTTTTAAAGGGCGGTAAAGGCGGACTTGGAAATTTTCACTTTAAAAGCTCTATCAATCAAGCTCCAGAATACGCACAAAAAGGTATGCCTGAAGAGAGTATTGAAGTAAGACTTGAGCTAAAGCTGATAGCTGACGTGGGTCTTGTTGGCTTCCCAAATGTCGGCAAATCAACCCTCATTTCAGCCGTCTCAAACGCCAAACCACAGATCGCAAACTACGAATTTACCACGCTTACACCAAAGCTCGGACTTGTAGAGGTCGATGAGTTTAGCGGCTTTGTCATGGCCGATATCCCAGGCATTATCGATGGAGCAAGCGAAGGGCGCGGGCTTGGCGTGCAGTTTTTAAAGCACATCGAGAGAAATAAAATTTTGCTTTTTATGATAGATAGTGCGAATTACAGAAGCATGAGCGAGCAGTTTAGCGTGCTAAAAGAGGAGGTCGCTAAATTTTCAAGCGTGCTTGCTAGTAGGGACTTTGCGGTCGCTATAACCAGAGTCGATGCGGCTGAAAATTTAGATGAAAATATAAGCGAATTTATGAAAAGCATAAATTTAGAGCCAAATCAAGTTGGTAAATTTGTTTATAAGCAAGACCTATACAGCTTTGATGCCAAAAAACCATACTTTGTTTTGCCGATCTCGTCAGCGACAAACGAGAACATCGACGAACTTAAATTTGCACTGCTTGAGCTACTAAAAAAAGGGCTTTGAGTTGAGACTTTTTAGTGCTTTGAACTTAGAAATTTAAGAATATAAGATGAAGAAAATTTTTTACATTATGCTATTTTACCTTGGTGCATATAGCTGCGATCCAGCCGATCCAGCGTATATGTTTTTGGATTTTAATGATAATAATCGCGACGGCACGCTAAATTTAGATGAGTGGACGTCCTGCAAAGTGCCATCAGCGCTAAAAATAGCACCAGATCTATGCACTAGTGAGGAATTTAAGAGGCTGGATCTTGATCGTAGTGGCAAAATTAGCATTAATGAGCTAGGAAGTTTGATATTTCAAAAGATTGACTGGCAGGAAGATCCATGCGCCTCTTGGCTGACTGGCAGTAAAAACGTAGATCAAAATAAAAGTCGTTGAAATTTAAAGGAAAGTGATGAATGTAGTTTTTATGGGGACGCCTGATTATGCCGTTAGGATACTTAGGCACCTAAAAGAAGCTGGCTTTAATATAAAAGCGGTCTTTACCCAGCCTGATAAACCAGTTGGTAGAAAGCAGATTTTAACCCCAAGCGAGGTTAAAATTTACGCGCAAAACGAGCTAGCAGGCGTGCTAGTCTTTACTCCAAATACGCTAAAAGATGAGGCGGTGGTTAACGAGCTAAAGGCATTTGAGCCTAAATTTATTGTAGTAGCTGCTTATGGTAAAATTTTGCCTCAAAGCGTGCTTGACGTAGCAACTTGTATAAATTTGCACGCTTCAATCTTGCCAAAATATAGAGGTGCCAGCCCTATACAAAGCGCTATATTAGCAGGTGAGAAGCAAACTGGCGTGACGGCGATGCTGATGGATGCGGGGCTCGACACGGGCGACATGCTTGATTTTGCTTACACACCTTGCGAGAGTAAAATGTCAAGCGAACTTTTTAGTGAGCTAGGCGAGCTTGGCGGTGAGCTAATCGTAAAAGTGCTTAAGAATTTTGAAAATTTAAAACCACAAAAGCAAGATGACGCACAAGCTACGCACTGTAAAAAAATAAGCAAGAGCGACGGGCTTTTTAGCTTTGATGAAGATGCGGGGCAAATTTATAATAAATTTCGTGCGCTCACACCTTGGCCCGGGATTTATTTGGCAAGTGGACTAAAAATTTTATCGCTTGCGCTAAGCGAAAAAAGTGGCAAAAGCGGAGAAATTTTGAGTGTAGAAAAGGACCATGTTGTGGTTGCTTGCAAGAGTGGAGCGGTCAAAATTTACGAGCTTCAAGAGCCAAGTAAAAAGCCAACAAACGCAAAAGCATATATAAATGGCAAACGTCTTAGCGTTGGCGACAAGATAGAGTAAAAATCAAATTTATAGGAGAATCTATGAAAAATGCGCTAAGTATAGCAGGGGTTGATCCAAGTGGCGGAGCTGGAGTTTTAGCTGATATAAAGGTCTTTATAGCACACGGCGTATATGCGATGGGAGCGATCACGGCGGTTACTGCTCAAAATACAAAGGGCATTTTTGGCATGCAGCTAGTTGATACTAAGCTCATCGAGGATCAGATCAAGGCGATATTTGATGATATAAGAGTTGATGTTATAAAAATAGGCGTTGTTCCAAGCGTTGAGATCATAAAATGCGTAGCAAAAACGCTAAGAGAGATCAAAAATTCACCGCTAGTCGTGCTTGATCCAGTTATGAGCTGTAAAAATGGCGATATCTGGCTAGAGGGCGCTGCAAAAGATGCGATCGTGGAGGAGCTTTTCCCTCTTGCAAGCGTAATCACGCCAAATATCTTTGAAGCGCGCGAAATTTTAAAGCGTGAACTAAAGAGCGAGAGTGAGCTTAAAGAGGCTTGCAAGGAGCTTTTGAAATTTGGCACAAAGAGCGTCTATCTAAAGTGTGGCGAACTTGATGGCAAGTCGCTTGATATATTTTATGATGGCAGCGAATATGAAATTTTTAGCGATGAGCGCATAAAAACGACTGCGACACACGGCTCAGGCTGCTCACTATCAAGTGCGATCGCGTCAAATTTAGCAAATGGTCTTAACCTAAAAGATAGCGTGAAAAACGCTCATGATTATATCTTTAACGCTATTAAAAACGCTGTTATTATCGGCGGCGGACAAAATCCGGTAAATCACTTCTATAAATTTAAGGTGTGATTTGAAGGTTGAGTTTTTCCAAAGTCTGCCTTCGACGCAGGAATTTTTGATAGACGCCCTAAAAAACGGCGAGATAAAGCCCCCGCACATGATTGTGGCGTACAATCAAACAAAAGGGGTCGGTAGCCGTGGCAACAGCTGGGAGGGGCTTGGTGGAAATTTATTTATGTCATTTTGCATAAGTGAAGATGAGTTGCCAAACGATATACCTCCGCCCTCGATCTCGATATATTTTTCTATGTTGATGCGTGAAGTCTTGAGTGAGCTTGGCTCAAAGTGCTGGCTAAAATGGCCAAATGATTTTTACGTGGACGAGCGTAAAATAGGCGGCACTTTGACAAATAAAGTGGATGAAATTTACATTTGTGGCATGGGGATAAATTTAATGAGCGCGCCCGAAAATGCGGGTATTTTAGACATAAAAGCTAGCGTAGATGAGCTAGTTTGGGGATTTGTTAGCATGCTTGATAAAAAGATTTTATGGAAGCCAATTTTTAGCAAATTTAGGATAGACTTTTGCAAGTCAAAAAGTTTTATTACGCATATTGCAAATAGAGCTGTTTCACTTCAGGATGCTGAAATTTGCGAGGATGGAGCGATCTTACTAAATGGGGAAAAGGTATATTCTTTAAGATGAGCGAGATAATAACAATAGCTAATCAAAAAGGCGGTGTTGGCAAGACTACAACAGCCGTAAATTTAGCCGCATCACTGGCGGTTGCTGAAAAAAAAGTATTATTAATAGATATCGATCCACAGGCAAACGCGACAACCGGACTTGGTTTTAGCAGAAGTGACTATGAGTTTAACATTTATCACGTCTTAACAGATAGAAAAAAGCTCTCGCAAATCGTGTTAAAAACTGAGATCCCAACACTTTTTTTAGCTCCATCAAACATCGGACTTGTCGGTATTGAGCAAGAATTTAACGATCAAAATAAGGACTATAAACTAATCCTTAAAAATAAAATTTCAGAAATTGTAAACGATTATGATTTTATCATCATCGATAGTCCTCCGGCACTTGGTAGCATTACGATAAATGCTCTTAGTGCAAGTGATAGTGTTATCATCCCGATTCAGTGCGAATTTTATGCACTTGAGGGTTTGGCTCAAATTTTAAATACGGTTAAGATTATTAAGAAGACAATAAATCCAAAGCTAAATATAAAGGGCTTTTTACCGACTATGTTTAGTTCGCAAAATAATCTCTCAAAAGAGACGATTGCTAATTTAAAGCAGCATTTTGAAAATAAGCTCTTTAAGAGTAAGGACAGCAAGGATGAATTTGTGGTCGTTCCAAGAAATGTGAAACTTGCTGAAAGCCCAAGTTTTGGTAAGCCGGTGATACTTTATGATATAAAATCGCCTGGCTCGATCGCATATCAAAATTTGGCATATTGTATTTTAAACTAAAAATTAAGGAAAAAAATGGCTAAAAAAGGTGGATTAGGGCGAGGACTTAGCGCGATACTTGAAGATGTAGAGCAAGCCTACAGCAAAGAGATTGCAAATTTAAATGACTCTGAGATAGTCGAAGAGATAAATATAGATGAAATTTTACCAAACCCATACCAGCCAAGAACACATTTTGACGAGGAAGCTTTAAAAGAGCTAAGTGCCAGTATTAAAAGGCACGGACTGATCCAGCCAATAATCGTCATCAAAAAAGATGATGGCTATATGCTAATAGCCGGTGAGCGCAGATACCGCGCTACAAAGATGCTTGGAGCAAGCAAGATAAAGGCAATCATCGCTGATATCAAGTCTCAAAATTTAAGAGAGCTTGCGCTTATCGAAAACATACAACGTGAAAATTTAAATCCAATCGAACTCGCAAAGTCATACAAAGAGCTCATAAACGAGTATAAAATCACGCAGGATGGGCTAGCAAATATCATTCATAAAAGCAGAGCTCAGATAACAAATACAATGAGACTTTTGCTTCTTAGCGACTACACGCAAAAACTTTTACAAGAAGACAAGCTCACGCAAGGCCACGCAAAGGTGATCGTGGGACTTAGTAGTGAAGAAGAAAGAATGGTCGTTGATACGATCATCGGGCAAAAACTAAGCGTTAGAGAGACAGAAGTCTTGGTAAAAAAGATAAAAAATAAAGAAGAAACAAAAGAGCCAAAGGCTCAAATTTCAGAGGAAATGAGCAGAAAGTTATCAAATTTACAAGAAATTTTTAAAAATTTAAATATAAAGACAAAAGTAAAATCTAAAAATTTAATATTAGAATTTAATGAGATTTCGGAGATAGAACAATTTATAGCTAAGCTAAAATAGAATTACAAATTTATTTTTATTTTTAGTAATTTATTGTAAAATCAGACTTTAATTTGAATATTAAATAAAACTTAATGATAAAATAAGGAGAGTGGATGTTAGAAATAGATGTGCCATTGATGCTTTTAACGGCTGTCGTTTTCTTGGTATTGATCGCTATTTTGAATTCCTTGCTTTATAAGCCAATGCTCAAATTCATAGATGACAGAAATGCCTCTATAAAAAATGATGAAGAGAGTACTAGTAAAAATGCAAGTGATCTAAGTGTTCATGAAAGAGAGATTGAAGAGATTATATTAAACGCAAGGACTGAGGCCAATAAAATAAGGCAAGAAGCCTTAAATTTGGCAAAAGAAGAGTCTTTAAAAGAAGTAAATGCCGTAAAGAGTAGTTTAGAGGCTAATTATAATGAATTTTTAAATGCTCTAAGCTCTCAGAAAGATAACTTAAAGGCAGATCTATCAGCTAAACTACCTGAACTTAGAGCGGCTTTAAATGCCAAGCTCTCTAAAATTTAAAGGAATTTCATGAAGATAAAAATTTTATTTTTTCTAGCACTTCCATTTCTAGCTTATGCTAGTGGGCATGGCGGAACAAATTACGATATAGTAGAGAGAACGCTAAACTTCTTACTTTTCTTTGCTATTTTGGTATATTTTGCAGCTAAGCCACTAAAAGCTCTTTATCAAAGCAGAATTGACAGGATCTCAAACAAGCTTGAAAGTATCCAAGAAAAACTCCGTGACTCTAAGGCCAAAAAAGATGACGCTCTAAAACGTGTAGAAGAGGCTAAGCAAAATGCAAACTCTTTAATCGAAACTGCTAAAAAAGAGGCTTTAAATTTAGCTGCTAAGGTTAAAAGTGATGCTCAAAATGATATAACAAATCTTCAAAAGAGCTACAAAGAGCAAAAAGAATTTGAAGAGCGCAAGATGACAAAAGGCGTTGTAAATGAAATTTTGAGCGACATTTTCTCAAGCGATAGCCTAAAAGTCGATCAAAAAGAGCTTATAAATATCATACTTAAAAAGGTTAGCTAATGAATGAAGTAGTAGCTAAAAAATACGTAAAAGCGATCTTAAGCGACGTAAAATCAAATGAACTTAATATATTTGTTGAAAATTTATCAGAGCTGGCAGCAGCTTTTGCTAGCGATAAATTTAAAAGCATTATAAATTTGCCTACTTTAAAGGCCTCACAAAAGGTTGATTTTGTACTATCTTTGGTTAAAAGTCAAGATGTCAAATTTACAAATTTTATTAAGCTTCTTGGCACAAATAAAAGACTGGAGCTTATCCCAGCGATCTTAAACGAGATAAAGATAGAGCAATCTTTGCTTGAAAATACATATCGTGGCGAGGTTATTGGAAATTTTGATCTAAGCGCTGATCAGTTAAAAGCTCTAGAAGAGAATTTCTCTAAGAAATTTAACTCTAGGATCAAGCTTGATGGCTCAAAGAGCGATTACAACGGCGTAAAAATTGAGTTAGGTGATTTAGGTGTCGAGGTAAATTTCTCTATCGATAGACTAAAAAGTCAAATGAGTGAATATATATTAAAAGCAATTTAAAAAGGAGTGAAAGCGTGAGTGCAAAAATTAAAGCTGACGAAATTAGCACGATAATCAAAGAGCGTATTGAAAATTTTGATTTAAGTGTTGATGTAGAAGAGACTGGTAAAGTCATCTCAGTCGCTGATGGCGTTGCTAACGTTTATGGTTTGAAAAACGTTATGGCTGGTGAGATGGTTGAGTTTGAAAGTGGCGAAAAGGGCATGGCTCTTAACCTTGAAGAGAGCAGTGTTGGTATAGTTATCCTTGGAAAAACTAGCGGTATCACAGAAGGAAGCTCTGTAAAAAGACTAAAAAAACTTCTACGTGTGCCAGTTGGCGACGCATTGATCGGCCGTGTTGTAAATTCACTAGGTGAGCCAATCGACGCAAAAGGTCCAATTGAAGCTACCGAATCTCGCTTTGTTGAAGAAAAAGCAAAAGGTATTATGGCTAGAAAGAGCGTTCATGAGCCACTTCAAACAGGTATCAAAGCGATTGATGCACTTGTGCCAATCGGTAGAGGTCAAAGAGAACTAATCATCGGCGACCGCCAAACTGGTAAAACAACAGTTGCGATAGATACTATCATCAACCAAAAAGGTCAAGATGTCATTTGTATCTACGTAGCTATCGGTCAAAAACAATCAACCGTTGCTCAAGTCGTTAAAAAACTTGAAGAGTACGGTGCTATGGACTACACGATAGTTGTAAATGCTGGTGCTGGCGATGCAGCTGCGCTTCAATACCTTGCTCCATATGCTGGCGTAACAATGGGTGAATATTTTAGAGACAACTCTCGCCATGCGCTAATCATCTATGATGACTTATCAAAACACGCGGTTGCTTACCGTGAAATGTCTTTGATCCTAAGAAGACCACCAGGTCGTGAAGCTTATCCAGGCGACGTTTTCTACCTTCACTCAAGACTTCTAGAAAGAGCAAGTAAGCTAAATGACGCACTAGGCGCTGGATCTTTGACAGCTCTACCTATTATCGAGACACAAGCGGGCGACGTTTCAGCTTATATTCCAACAAACGTTATTTCTATTACAGATGGTCAAATTTTCCTTGAGAGTGACCTATTTAACTCAGGTATCCGCCCAGCGATCAACGTTGGTCTTTCTGTATCTCGTGTCGGTGGTGCAGCTCAGATCAAAGCTATCAAACAAGTTTCTGGTACACTAAGACTAGACCTTGCTCAGTACCGCGAACTACAAGCATTTGCTCAGTTTGCAAGTGACCTTGATGAAAGCTCAAGAAAACAACTAGAGCGTGGTCAAAAGATGGTTGAAGTACTAAAACAACCTCCATACTCTCCGCTCCCAGTTGAGAATCAAGTAGTTATCATATTTGCTGGCGCTAAGGGTTATTTGGATGACGTTGCAACTGCAAATGTAACAAAATTTGAAGCTGAGCTATATCCATATATCGAGGCAAAATACCCTGAAATTTTCGAGCAAATCAGAACTAAAAAGGTTCTTGATAAAGAAGTAGAAGAAATTTTACATAAAGCGTTGAAAGATTTTAAAGCAACTTTTGCCGCTAACTAGGGCTAAGATATGTCAAATTTAAAAGATATAAAACGAAAGATCAAGAGCGTCCAGAACACTCAAAAGACGACACGTGCGATGAAGCTTGTCTCTACAGCCAAGCTTCGCAAAGCTGAAGAGGCTGCACGCTACTCTAGAGTTTACGCACTTAAGATCAATGAGGTTTTATCAGAGATAGCTTATAAGATCAATCAATACGCTTCAGTTATGACTGAGAGTAAATTCTTTAATACAACGAAAAGTGTAGAGAAGGTTGATATTATATTTGTGACGGCTGATAAAGGACTTTGCGGTGGCTTTAACGTCCAGACTATAAAGACAGTTAGGCGCATGATTGATGAGCTAAAAGCCAAAAAGATCAAAGTAAGACTAAGAGCTGTTGGTAAAAAAGGCATAGAATTTTTCAATTTTCAAGGCGTTGAACTACTTGAGACTTACGTCGGAGCTAGCTCTTCTCCTACATATGAAAAAGCTCAAAATATCATAAAAGATGCCATTGATGACTTTACAAACGGCATAACAGATAAGGTCGTACTAATACACAATGGCTATAAAAATATGATTTCTCAAGAGATTAGAGTAAATGATATTGTGCCTATTGAGCCGTCTAAAATAGTTGCGGTTGAGACAAATTCTTTGATGGAATTTGAACCAGAAGACAACTATACTAAGATTATGGACGAGTTGCTTAATAAGTATTTTGAGTATAGTATGTATTATGCTTTGGTTGATTCTTTGGCGGCTGAGCACAGCGCTAGAATGCAAGCTATGGATAATGCAACAAACAATGCTAAACAACGCGTCAAACAGTTAAATCTTGCTTACAATAAAGCAAGACAAGAGTCTATTACCACTGAGCTTATTGAGATCATCAGTGGTGTTGAATCAATGAAATAAAAGGAGTATGAATGAAGGGTGTTATTAGTCAAGTCATGGGCCCTGTGGTCGATGTTGACTTTAATGACTACTTGCCAAAGATCAATGAAGCTATCGAAGTTTTCTTTGAGGTTGAGGGCAAGAAACATAAACTAATATTAGAAGTTGCTGCTCACCTAGGTGATAATAGAGTTAGAACGATAGCTATGGATATGAGTGAGGGTCTGACTCGTGGCTTAGAGGCTAAATCGCTTGGTGCACCTATAAGTGTGCCAGTTGGTGAAAAAGTTTTGGGTAGAATTTTTAACGTAGTTGGCGATTTGATCGACGAGGGTGAGGGTATCAATTTTGATAAGCACTGGTCTATCCACCGCGATCCTCCTCCATTTGAAGAGCAAAGCACAAAAAGTGAAATTTTTGAAACTGGTATCAAGGTAGTCGACCTTCTAGCTCCTTACGCAAAGGGCGGTAAAGTAGGTCTATTTGGTGGTGCTGGTGTTGGTAAAACGGTTATTATTATGGAGCTTATCCACAACGTTGCGTTTAAACACAGCGGTTATTCTGTATTTGCAGGCGTTGGTGAGAGAACTCGTGAAGGAAATGACCTTTATCACGAAATGAAAGAAAGTAATGTTTTGGATAAAGTTGCCTTGTGCTATGGTCAAATGAATGAGCCACCAGGAGCAAGAAACCGTATCGCACTAACTGGTCTTACAATGGCTGAGTACTTCCGTGATGAGATGGGGCTTGATGTTTTGATGTTTATCGATAATATCTTCCGTTTTTCTCAATCAGGCGCAGAAATGTCAGCTCTACTTGGACGTATCCCATCAGCTGTTGGTTATCAGCCAACTCTTGCAAGTGAGATGGGTAAATTCCAAGAGAGAATTACATCAACTAAAAAAGGTTCAATTACATCCGTTCAAGCTGTTTACGTTCCAGCTGATGACCTTACGGATCCAGCTCCTGCAACTGTTTTTGCTCACCTTGATGCTACAACAGTTCTTAACAGATCGATCGCAGAGAAAGGTATCTATCCAGCTGTTGATCCGCTTGATTCAACATCAAGAATGCTCGATCCTCAAATTTTAGGAGCAGATCACTATAAGGTAGCTCGCGGCGTTCAAGCTGTGCTCCAAAAATATAAAGATCTTCAAGATATCATTGCGATCCTTGGTATGGACGAACTTAGCGAAGAAGATAAGTTAACAGTTGATAGAGCAAGAAAGATCGAGAGATTTTTATCTCAGCCATTCTTTGTTGCTGAAGTATTTACAGGTAGCCCTGGTAAATATGTAAGTCTTGACGAAAATATTGCTGGCTTTAAGGGAATTTTAGAGGGTAAATATGACCATTTACCAGAAGCAGCATTTTATATGGTTGGAAATATAGATGAGGCTTTAGCTAAAGCTGAGAAACTTAAGGCTTAAATTTAAAAAGGAAGCGTAATGGATAAATTACATTTAGAGATCGTAACTCCTCAAGGTCAGATATTTAATGATGACGTGAGCAGTGTAGTGCTTCCAGGTAGCGAGGGTGAGTTTGGTGTTTTACCAAACCATGCCTCATTAATATCTCTTTTAAAAGCAGGTATTATAGATATAGAACATAAAAATAAAAAACATGATGTTGTTGCGATTAACTGGGGCTATGCAAAGATTGACGAAGGTAAGGTAGTAATACTTGCTGACGGTGCGGTTTACGTCTCTGGTGATAGTGAAAGTGAGCTTGCAAATTCATTGGAAGCTGCTAGAAATTTGATAGAGAGCATGAGTAGTGATACAAATGCTTTTGCAGCAACTATATCTAAAATGGAAAATGTAGTGAGAACTAGATAAGTGGGCGGTATAGATTTATTTTTAAATTACATTCAAAGAAGCAGTTTTATTACAATTATTGTTTTAACTTGGCTGTCAATATATTTTATAGTTAGTTTCACAATTCTTTTTTCAAGAATGGCTGGTATTGGAGCTTGGCAAAAACGTGAGCAAAATGCACTTGAAGCATTGCTCATGGGTGCTAAAAATATTCCAAATGATTCGTCTTTGAGAAAATGTGCAAATGGAAGGATCTCAAGAGAAAAACTAAACGTATGTATAAGTATAGCCGAGAAAAATGCTACAAGTGGGCTAACGTGGCTAAGTGTAATAGCATCTACTTCGCCTTTTATCGGTCTTTTTGGAACCGTTGTTTCTATTTTAGAGACATTTTCACAGCTTGGAAATGGTGGAGGTTCATCACTTGGTATTATCGCTCCAGCTATTTCAGAGGCACTTGTTGCAACTGGTTGCGGAATTTTTGTTGCCATCCCAGCATATACATTTAACTTACTCATAAAAAGAAAAGCTTATGAATTAATGAGTGTTATTGAGCGTCAGGCTGATGTAATGATAGCACTTAAAAAAGATGATGAGATACTATAAATGGCCGTTAAATTTACCGATGAGACACCAGAGCTAAATATAACTCCTCTTGTTGATATTATGCTTGTTTTACTAGCCATTTTAATGGTTACTATGCCAACCATAACATATCAAGAGGATATTACTCTTCCGGATGGTTCAAAGGCGAAAACTTCAACATCTAAGCAAAAAGACCTTATAGTATCTATAAATTCGCAAGGACAAGTTAGAGTTGATCAAAGCACTATGAGCCTTGCTGAGTTTCCCGATAATATCGCATTAATGAGTACAAAATACGATAAAACCTCGCCTATCTATATAAAAGCTGATAAAAATTTAAAATACGATGATGTTATGTTTGTATTAAAGACTTTGAAAGGTGCTGGTTTTAATAAAGTAGCTTTAGAGACAAACGGTTAAAATGTCAAATAAAGTTAAATTTCCAACGCTTAGTTCGTTTCTTGTAGCATCTTGTATTTACGTTATTATTATACTTGTTTTGTTTATAAAGCTTACTTTTTTTGCAGAACCTCCTAAAAAATATACCGATGATAAAGATGCTATTATGGATGTGGTTATGGTTGATAGAGAAGTTGATCAAACCATTAAAGCTCCAAAACAAGCAGATGAAGTAGTTAAAGAGCCAAAGCCTGAACCTAAAAAGGAATCTGAAGAAGATAAACAAGAGACTACAAATAAGCCTGTTGTACCAGATGAACCATTACCTACCCCAAGCTTACCAACTCCTCCAAAAGAAGAGCCAAAGCCTGAGCCTAAAAAACCAGAACCAAAACCAGAAATTTTAAAACCAAGTGAAGAACCCAAAGAAGATATTAAGCCAGAGCCAAAACCTGAGCCTAAGCCTACACCAAAGCCAGTTGAAAAGCCAAAACCAAAAGAGCCAAATATAAAAGACCTCTTTAGTGACATAGACCCTACAAAACTCAAAAAAGATGATGGTATAAAAAAGGCCGAAAATAAAGTGCAAAGCCGTAAAAAAAGCGAAGCTTCTAGTTCAAAAGCCGCAAAAGAAGCTAGTGATATAATAAAGAGTTTAAAGATAGATCAAAATCCAACTGCTCCAAAATCACAATCTACTGGTACTTACGATCCACTAATGGGTGCAATAACAAAACAAATTCAAAGAAGATGGCAAAGCTATAAGGCCGATTCTGCAAATTTAGCTAAAGTTAAAGTTATGATAGATCAGAGCGGAAATTTTAGCTATGAAATTTTAGAGCTATCATATAATGAAGAATTTAACGCAAAAGTAAGAGAGTGCTTAGAAAAACTTACAACGGAGAAATTTCCATTCAATCCAGACAAAAGCACTACTTTTAATTTAAATTTAGAAGATAAAATAGATCAAAATTTATAAAATTATGGAGTAGAGATGAAGAAAATTTTTCTTTTTTTATGTGTTGCTCTAGGGCTTTATGCTGCTGATGCAACCATATCTGTTGTAAATCAAGGTATTGCCTTGCCAAAGATAGCTTTGCAAGATGCAACAACTGCTGTTAGCGATATGGGTTTTAAAGATAAATTCTTTAAAATCATGCTAGGAGATCTAAAGGTTAGTTCCGATTTTGAAGTAATCGAAGATCATGTGCTTTCTACCTATGAAGGAGATGCGACTACTAATACAATGAGTGATAAAGGCGTCGAGCTTATCTTTAGATATGCTCTTGAAGGCTCTATGGGCTCGCCTCTTACTTTAAGAGTAAAACTGATAAATGCTAAAACAGCAACCACAAGGTATGAGAAAGTTTACACTATGCCAGACGGTGCAAAGTATCCGTTTTTGGCGCATAAAAGTATAGTTGAGCTTACTAATGAGCTAAATTTACCACCAGTTGGCTGGATGGAAAAATTTATTATTCTTTCAAAATATACTTCAGCTCGCCAAAGCTCTATCATAGTTGCTGATTATACACTTACATATCAAAAGACTATAGTAAGTGGCGGACTAAACATTTTCCCAAAATGGGCAGGCGCCGATCAAAGTAAATTTTACTATACATCTTATGTGAATAATAAGCCAACTTTATTTAGATATGATCTAAATTCTGGTACAAAAACAAAGATAATTGATAGCATTGGCATGCTTATAGCCTCAGATGTTAGTAAGGATGGAAGTAAAATTTTATTAACTATGGCACCAAAAGATCAACCAGACATCTTTATCTATAATACAAATAGTAAAAATTTGACGCAGATTACTAATTATCCAGGTATAGATGTAAATGGAAATTTTGTAGATAATGACAGTAAGATAGTTTTTGTATCAGATAGGCTTGGTTATCCTAACGTTTTTGCAACCCCAGCGATTTCTGGTGGAAGCGTTGAACAAATGGTATTTCATGGTAAGAATAACAACTCTGTAAGCACATTTGAAAATTATGTTGTTTATTCAAGTAGAGAAGCAAGCGGTAGTTTTAATATATATCTAATTTCAACTCAAACGGATTTTATACGCCAGCTTACAGCAAATGGCAAAAATAACTATCCAAGATTCTCAAGCGATGGGCAAAGTGTCGTCTTTATAAAAGAGCTTGGCGGTCAAAGTTCACTAGGGGTTGTTAGGTTAAATGAAAACAGAAGTTTTCAGTTTCCTTTAAAAGTAGGAAAAATTCAGTCTATAGATTGGTAAGATTCTGATAAAATTTAAAATTTTTGTGATATAATTCGACCAAATTTCTAAAAAAGGATAAGGAATGAAAAAAGTAGTTCTAGCAAGTGTTGCAGTTGCAACTTTATTGTTGAGCGGTTGTAGCTCAAAAAACCCTGAAGTTGATATGAATTCAAATTCAAATCAATCTGCAGACAATTCAGGTAGCATGAGTGATGCTGATAGATTAGCAGCTCTTATTGCTAATATCGAGAGTCAAGTTAAAAGTGTATACTTTGACTTTGATAAATTTAATATCAAAGCTGATCAACAAGGTGTTGTTAGCTCAAATGCATCAGTATTCAACCAAGCTGACGCTCAAGCTCTTTCTATAAAAGTAGAAGGTAACTGCGATGAGTGGGGTACAGATGAGTATAACTATGCTCTTGGTTTAAAACGTGCTAAAAGTGCTAAAGATGCTCTTGTAAGAAATGGCGTTAGTGCTGATAGAATCGCTGTAGTTAGCTTTGGAGAAAGCAATCCAGTTTGTACAGACAAAACAAAAGCTTGCGATGCTCAAAATAGACGTGCAGATTTCAAAGTACTTCCATAATTTATAATTAAATAATAATGAATAAAAAAATAATTGTAGTGGCTCTAATTGGAGCCACTATCTCTATTACCTCCGGCCAAGAAATTTCAGCTTTTGATGCAGGCAATATGGATAGTGCGAATCCATATGGTCTAACTGACAATGAAAAAGCTACCCTAAATAATAAGCGAAGTGTTCAAAATATTGAAGAGAATATGAATAGTGTTTTAGAACAACTTCAAGGTTTGCAAAGCTTGATTGAGAGCATGAGTGCTAGAATGAATAAGCTTGAGCAGAGAATAAATGATATAGAGACGAAGGTAAATGGGGGCATAAGTGATTCTGGTGTAAGTTTGACATCACTGAAGGCTTATGTTGATGAAACTAGAGATATACAAGACAAAAACTACAAGAATATTACTGCTGCCTTAAATAAATTAGGTGCAATAATGGATAAAAATACTGCCCAACCAAAGCAAAATACAAATCCAAAACAACAAAATAAGCCAACTTCAAATTTTAGTGGAAAAAGCGATAAAGATATTTTGGCTGATGGCATTAAACTTTTAAATTCTGGCAATAGCACAGAAGCAGCTGAATATTTTGAATATTTAAATAAAAAAGGCTATAAAACTGGGGCAACAAATTATTATTTAGGTGAAGTTGCTTACAGTCAAAAATCATACAGCACAGCTATACAATACTACAAAAAAAGTATACAGGACGAAGATAAGGCTGACTATACACCAAAACTTCTATATCACACAGCTATAAGCTTTGATAAGATAGGTGATACGCAAAGTGCAAATAGATTTTATAAGGCTTTAAAAGTCGGTTATCCAGATAGCAAAGAAGCCAAAGCCTCTCCCAATAGAAACTAAATTTTAATCTTTTTTAGATATAATCCCACATTAATCAAAAAACCAAATCTAAGGAGATTATTGTGAGTAAAGATCAAGTTATAACTATGTTTTACGAACTAAAAGATGCTAACACTGGTGAAATTTTAGAGTCAAACATGCAAGAAGGTGGCCAAATTTCATTTATAACAGGGCATGGCCATATTATAGAAAAGCTTGAAGAAGAAGTAAGCAAATTAAAATCAGGCGAAAGAGCAACTATAAGCGTAAAGGCAGCAGAGGGTTGTGGTGAATATAATAATGAAGCCATTCAGTCGTTACCAAAAGAGCAATTTGCTGGTATAGATTTGCATGAAGGAATGGAACTTTTTGGTCAAAATGAGGATGGCTCAAGCGTTCGTGTTATTGTTAAAGAGATCAAAGATGACGAAGTAACAGTTGATTTTAATCACCCATATGCTGGTAAAGATTTGTTATTTAATGTTGAAGTTTTAGAAGTCAGAGATGCGACAGAAGATGAAAAAGCAACAGGTATGGTAGCCGGGGCTCATACTTGCGGTTGCGGTGGTCACGATCATGAGCATGAACATGAGTGCTGCGGGGGTCATGGACATGGGCATGGACACGGACACGAGGATGGTGGTTGCGGTTGCGGTGGACACGGACATCACCATCATTAAGAAGCTAAAATGAAAAAAATTGCTTTTGTTTTTGCGGGCCAAGGCTCGCAAAGTATTGGTATGGGAAAAGACTTTTACGAAAATTTTTCTACTGCTAAACTACTTTTAAATGATGCTTGTAATGACACTGGCATTGATTACAAAGAGCTTTTATTTACACAAAACGATAAGTTGGATAAAACAGAATTTACTCAGCCAGCTATTGTTTTAAACTCGTTAATGACTTATTTGGCTTTTTCAAATTTTATTAAAGAAAAACCAGAATTTAGTCTTGGGCACTCACTTGGAGAATTTACCGCTCTTGCAGTTAGTGGAGCATTTAACTTTATTGATGCGATTAGGCTTGTAAATTTACGTGGTAAATTTATGCAAGAAGCTTGTGTTGGTAAAGATGCCGGCATGATGGTAGTTCTTGGACTTAGTGATGAAATGGTTGAAGAAATTTGTAAAAAAGCAAGAGAAGAAGGCTTACAAATTTATGCTGCAAACTACAACTGCGATGGACAAATCGTTGTCGCTGGTGTAAGAGCTGATCTTGCTAGCTATGAAGCAAAATTTAAAGAAGCTGGCGCAAAAAGAGCAATGCTTTTAAATATGTCAGTAGCGAGCCATTGCCCGATACTTGAGCCTGCTAGTGTTAGACTGGCAAGCGAGCTTGAGAGTACTTTGGCTACCAAATTTTCTCCAGTTGTCTCAAATGTAAATGCTAAAATTTATACCGATAAAAGTGAAGCGCTAGTCCTACTAAAAGAGCAGCTAATAAAACCAGTTTGCTATAAACAAAGCATTAAAAACTATGAAAATAATGTTGATTGTTTTATCGAGCTTGGCGCTACTACGCTAAAGGGCATTAATAAAAAAATTACCGAAAAGCCAACTTATAGTATTACCGATATGGCAAGTCTTGAAGAAGTTGTGAAAATTTTGGAGGAGAGATGATAGCGATACTAGGAGCTATGCAAGAAGAGATAACGCCGATCCTTGAAATGGTTGGTGAATATAAAACTATTCAATATGCAAATAATAAATTTTACTTAGCAAACTATAAAGGAAAAGAGCTAGTCATTGCCTATTCAAAGATAGGCAAAGTAAATGCAGCCATAACGGCAACTTTAATGGTAGAAAAATTTAAGGCCTCAAAGTTACTCTTTACTGGTGTAGCTGGCTCACTTGATGAGAGTTTAAAAATAGGCGATATGCTTTATGCTACTAGCTTAGTGCAACATGATCTTGATATTACGGCTTTTGGCCATCCTTATGGCTATGTGCCAGGCACGAGTATCTTTGTCAAAAGCGATGAAGGGCTAAACGAACTGGCAAAAAAGATAGCTGATAAAAAAGATATGAGCTTAAGCGCTGGTATTATTGCGACTGGAGATCAGTTTATCTGCGATAATGAAAAGAAAAATTGGATAAAAAAGATATTTAATGCGAGCGCTACCGAGATGGAAGGTGCTAGCGTTGCACTAGTTTGCGAAACACTTGGTGTGCCATTTTTTATACTAAGAGCTATCAGCGATGGAGCTGGTGATGCAGCAGAGTTTGACTTTGATAAATTTTTGCAAGATTCAGCAAATGTTAGTGCAAAATTTATACTTGAAATGGTAGAAAATTTATGATAGAGCTTAGTAAAAGGCTTCTTAGGCAAGTTGGTCAGACAAATGCCAGATACAAGATGATAGAGAGCGGAGATAAGATCTTGCTTGGTCTTAGCGGTGGTAAAGATAGCCTCGCACTAGCTCACGTACTAAAGCATATCCAAAACGTTACACCTGAGAAATTTGAGTTTAAAGCAGTAACACTAAGCTACGGCATGGGTGAGGACTACGCTTATCTTACGAAGCATTGCAATGAGCACGGAATAGAGCATGAAGTGATAGATAGCTCAATCTTTGAAATTTCAAAAGAGAAAATCCGTAAGAATTCTAGTTTTTGTAGTTTCTTTTCTCGTATGAGAAGAGGTTATCTTTATACTTACGCCTTAAAGCATGGTTTTAATAAACTCGCGATTGCTCATCATTTAGACGATGCAGCGGAGAGCTTTTTTATGAACTTTATATATAATGGTGCACTAAGGACGCTTGCTCCAAAATATACTGCAAAAAATGGAATCACGGTTATTAGGCCATTTATCTTCGTTCGCGAGAGACAGCTTCGCGAAAATGCTATCAAAAACGAATTGAGAGTCATCGGTGATGAAGCATGTCCTGCGATGAGATTTGACGTAAAGATGCCGCATGCTAGATATGAAACCAAACAGCTTTTAGCAACCTTAGAAAAAGAAAATCCAAAACTTTTTACTTCGTTAAAAGCAGCATTTGAAAATATTCATACTGATACTTTTTTTGCTCTCAATAGCAGTAGTGAAGAGTAAAATTTTACTTGCTTTTTGGGACTAATCCCAAGAAGTAAGCTATAAATTTTTCTATTTTAATTGGCTTCTGTCAAAATAAATAAAAAATGTATGAATAGATGAAATTCTTGTACTTATACATAAATCAAAACTATCATATACAGCAAATACAAAAGCATTTAGTGCAAAAACTACTGGTTATAATTTTATAACTTAGAAAATTGAAGCTTAAAAAATAGTCATGTGTTTTAAACATTAAGAAATAGCTATTTAAAATAGCAAGCTATAGCTTAAAGTCCGTCAAGTAAAATTTTATAAAGTCGGTTTATCTCATCGTCATTTAGCTCGATCGTACTTTTTGTATCAAAGAAATTTTTGATCTTGCTAGCGTCAAATTCGCTCCTATCAAGGCAGTGCTTGTGAGAGGGTAAAAAGCCACGAGTTAGGCAAAGCTCGCTTTCTATCTCCTCATCGCAGATAAAGCACTCAAGCTCGCTGTGAAGCCTGCCTTCATACTCTAAAATTTTGACGTAGCTTTCGATGATAAGGCGTTTTGGATTTTGTAGCTGCATCTGTTTGGCGCAGCGATCAAGCTCATTAAAATAAATTTCATCAAGCTGCTCGACCTCTTTTAGATGATCATAAAGTAGGCGCATGAACTGCTGCCAAATGATGAGTTTATCACGCTCTAACAGCCATTTAAAGCCAAGATGAAGTATGCTTCTAAGCTTTGGTAGAAATTTTGCCTCTTGCTCTAGCTCAAAGTCGATCTTGTAGCCAGTCATGATGTTTGAGTGGCGAGCACCAAAAAATCTATATGACTTTACAAGCAAATTTGGCGTTAGGACAAAGACTAAAAGGTCCTCGTCTCTGACCTTTTGCACGCGCAGGATATAGCCTTGCATCTAGGCAAAAAACTCCCTTATGCGCTCTCTCATCGCTGTCGCGTCTTTGATGAAATTTACATCGTTTCTAAATGTTGTTGCGCCATCTATGCCTTTGCTGTATTGGTGCAAATGCTTTCTAAATATGCAAAGTCCGTGCTCGCCGTAGTGCTCGATCATCGCATCAAAGTGAGCTAGTATGATCTTTTGTTTTAGTGTCTTATCTACGCTAGTTTTGGTCTTTATCTCGTGAAATATCCAAGGGCTACCGATGCTTGCTCTACCGATCATTAGGGCGTCACACTTTGTAAGGTTTAAAATTTCATCTGCATTTTGTGCATTTATATCGCCATTTGCAACGACTGGAATTTTTACACTCGCCTTTACTCTAGCGATCGCTTCGTAATCAACCTTTGCACTGTATCCGCCAGCTCTTGTACGCCCATGCACCGCGATGTAGTCTGCACCGGCTTCTTCGCAGACTTTTGCGATTTTCTCTTCATTTTTATCGTTAAAGCCAAGTCTAAATTTAACACTCAGACTCTCTTTGTTTGAGACGCTTTTTATGGCTGAGATTATATTTTGAAGCTTATCAAGATCATTTAGTAAGGCTGAGCCTGCTCCTTGTCTAACGACCTTTGGTACGGGGCAGCCACAGTTTAGATCGAGCCCATAAATTCCATCAAATTTATTGATGATTTGCACAGCTTTTTTTATATTTTCTGTGTCATTACCAGCTATCTGAACGACGTAAGGCTCTTCATTTGGGGATTTTTTAATCATTTCAAGCGTTTTGTCACTACTCTCATATACTAGAGCGTTTGCACTGATCATTTCGCTAACAGTGACATCACAGCCAAATTTCTTAACTACGCTTCTTAGTGGCAAGTCAGAAAAGCCAGCAAGTGGCGCTAAGAAAAGTGGCTTTTTGCTAAAGTCTATCATTTAAAAAATAGCGAGCTAGGCACCATTTTGCCGTTATCTCGTAAAAACAGCAAGACCTTTATCTCTTTAAACTCATCTGGATCGCTACCTTCGATAGCTTCTCTTACTTTATCAAGCATTTGAAGCTCAAACAGTGCATATACGTAAGCCTCATCAGCGTCAGCATGGATGCTTTTTAGTTTTTCAAAGATGCCAATAAATGCATCTGGTTTTAGTTTATTTTTAAGCATTACAGCGGCTTTATCGTATTGAGCTTTTGTCACTTTTGCGTTGTTTAAAAGATCAAAAATTTCATCACTGCTTAGATCAATCTCGTCATTTACAAAGCGGGTAATAATAAGCATTATATCTTCACTTGCTAGTTCAAAATTTAATCTTTTGATCTCGCTAAAAGAAGCTACTTTTATGAGTTTATCAAATGCAGCTTTTTTAAGGCTCTCATTTTGATCTTGGTTTTTAAGTATGTCAAGATAGTAAGTAGGTAGTTGCTCGATTTTATTTAGCTCATTTAGGATATTTAACTTGCTATCTTTTGCTAGTCTAAATTTCTTTAGATCGACGATCTCTTTATTTTTTATACTTTTTATAGTTTGTAAGATATTGTTTATCTCAGCATCATCTACACCGACATCTTTAAGCTCGCCTACTGGTGAGATAGAGCGAGTAAGCTGTGAGGCGATCTTGTAAGTGTCGGTTTTGAAGTCTTTATTGCTCTCAAAGCCAAGAAGCGTCTCTTTAGCTAAGTCTTTATAAAGCTGGCTATCTTTTTTGATCCATTTTTTATATCTATAAAAAGCATATCCATGATAAGCGATATGAAGTAGAGCAAGAAGTGCTAAAACAGCTACTGGAAGAGCGACCCAAATAGCAATTGGCAAAGTTATAGTTTGGCCTAAAAGCTCAAATGTGTAATCAGAACTATTAAGAGAATAAGTGAGTCCTGCAACAACTACTATGTAGATTATGCAATAGACGAGAAATTTTCTAGTTTTCATGTTTTCTCCTTAGTTTTTTGCTGTTTTTTCGATTATTTCACGGCAAGTTATGCAGTATTTTGCATGTGGTTTTACTTTTAGTCGCGGTATACTGATCTCCTCTTCACACATATCACAAATTCCATAAGTTTTATTTGCTATCTTCTCTAGTGCTTCATCTATTTCTGATAGCTCCGCTCTTTGTTGTGTCGAGATCGAATGCTCTATTAGCTGGTCTGTATTTACTGAGGCTATATCAAACTCATCGCTTACGCCACTATCTCTTAAGCCATTTACTTCAACAGATGAATCATAGATATTTTTTTTGATCTGTAATTTTCTTTCTTCAAGTAATTTTTTAAAAAAATTTAGCTCAGTTTGTGTCATTTATATTCCTTTATTTGTGATATGGGTGGTTTGCATTTATGCAAAGTGCTCTAAAAATTTGCTCAAAAAGTATAAGCTTGGCAATCTTATGTGCCATCGTCATCTTGCTCAAACTTACGATTTTTTGTGCTTTATTCTTTAAATTTTGGCTAAGGCCATAAGCTCCACCTATGAAAAAGTTAATTTGTGAATTTGAGTTTAAAATTTGTGCAAATTCTTGGCTATCAAGTTGCAAGCCATTTTCATCAAGCATTACGCAAAAGCCTTTTAAATTTGGCTCATAAATTTCATCATAGGCTCTTAATGCTTCGCTTTTTCCAGCACTTTGAGCTTTTGCTATTTTTTCATTGAAAAAGACTTTATCATTTATCTTGGCAAATTTTGCACTCATTTTTATATATTCTTGTATCTCGTTTTCAAAGTTATCACGTGATGATTTTTGAATGCTAAAAACTGAAATTTCCAAATTTAGCCTTTGGTTTTTAGTTTTAGTTCAAAGTTGCTTCCACTCTCATCTTGGTTATCTTTTTGATGTATTGTCTTATTGTTTGTGAGAAATTTAACCATATTGCTTATATATTTTTTATGTTCGCTTCTTGGCACAATAGCATCGATTAAGCCATGTTCTAACAAAAATTCAGCTCTTTGAAATCCCTCTGGTAAATCAGCACCAATGGTTTGTTTGATGACCCTTTGACCAGCAAAGCCTATTAATGCGCCAGGTTCGGCGATTATTAGATCTCCAAGCCAAGCAAAAGAAGCACTAACGCCACCCATTGTCGGATCAGTAAGTATTGAGATATAAGGCAGCTTTGCTTCATCAAGTAGTTTTAAAGCGGCTGATGTCTTTGACATTTGCATCAAAGAAAATGTGCTCTCTTGCATTCTAGCTCCACCTGAAGCACTCACTATGACTAAAGCTTGGCGTTTTTCTATCGCTCGTTTTATCGCTCTTACTATCTTTTCACCCTCAACTGAAGCTAGCGAACCACCCATGAAGCCAAAGTCAAAAACAACTAGCTGGATTTCTTGCCCATCGCATTTGCCTTCGCCACATATCACTGAGCTTGTGTGTCCTGTTTTTTCTTTATTTTCTGTGATTCTTTTTTTGTATGATTTTTTATCAACAAAATTTAATGGATCTACCGGTTTTAAATTTGCGTCAAATTCTACAAAGCTACCTTCGTCGCAGATCAAATTTATGCGATCAGTGGCTTTTAATCTCATATGATAGCCGCATTTTGGGCATACATTAAAACAAGCTTCAACTTCTTTGTAGTACATCAGTGAGTGACAATTATCGCATTTTACCCAGTGCGTAGGTGCTTCTTCTGGACGAGGTTGAGCTTTTCTTATCTTTGAAAAAATGTCTGAGAAATTCATCTTTTTACCCACTTATATTAAAAATTGTGGGATTATATCTAATGTTAGCCTTGCTTTTTCTTATATGACTTAAAGTTTGTTTATTTGTAGAGGTTTGAAGGGGTAAGTTAGCCCCTTCAAAGTATCTTATTAGAAGCGTCTTCCGATAGTAAACTCAAATGTATTTGTATCATCGCCCTCTTTAGGTTTAAGAGCTTTTGCAAAGATTAGTTGAAGTGGTCCGATAGGAGTTATCCACTCAATGCCAGTGCCAACTGATGATCTTTTTATCTCATTTAGGCTATTCTCACCGATTATGCCGTAGTCATAAAATACAACACCACGCATTTTGACACGATCTATTATAGGGAAGCTTATTTCAGCTGAATTATTAAACGAAGTTTCGCCGCCATATTCGTAGTAGTCGCCATTATATTTTACCTTTGGAGATACGGTTCTGCTTTCGTAACCACGTAAGCTTCTTATACCACCAAGGTAAAGTCTTTCGTTGATCGGAGTATATCCTCTTTCCCAAATTTTGCCAAAGCTGGCTTTATATCTTAAGATAAGATCGTAGTCGATGTACTCTCTAAGGCCTAGGTAGTAGTTAAAATTTGTACGATTTTTGATAAAGTCTATATCGCCACCAAGCCCAGCTATCTCAAATGATGTGCTAGCTATGATGCCACGTCTTGGCAAGTAATAATCGTCGGTGCTATTATATGTTAAAGCTGGAGTTATGGCGCTTTTTATAGCTTTACCTTCTCTATAAATTTCTTTTTTGGTTTTTGTGTTGATATCTCTTAGCTCATCATCTTTTAAAGTAATTTTGCTTTGCTCAATGTTGTAAGTAAGTGATGCGCTTAAATTTCTAGTTAGTTTTCTACCTAGTGTTGTGCTAAAACCATAGCTTCTCTCTTTATATGTTCTCCAGTCATAGTCATTTGCATAGAGTGTTCCGCCAAGGCTATACTCTGAATCGAAAATTCTTGGGTTTGTAAGACTTATCTGACCTGAAAGCTCTCTGTCGCTCTTATCTACGCTTATTTGCCCTTGAAGACCAGAACCAAAGATATTTGTGTCAGAAAGTGCTGCATTTAATAATAGTCCGTCACTACTGCCGTATCCGATACCACCACTTATTGAGCCAGTTGAGGCTTCTTTTACTTTTACTTTTAGATCAACTGTATTTTTATCAACCGGATCTTCTTCTATCTCAACATCATCAAAGTAGCTTGTTCTTTTTAGTGCATCTTTTGAGTCTTGAAGGTCGGTTCTACTATATAAATTTCCTTCAGTTAGATAAAGTTCACGTCTTACAACGCGATCAACAGTTCTGTCGTTTCCTGAAATTTGAACATTTCTTATATATACTTTTTCGCCAGGATCGACTTCATAGTCAATATCGACAGTTTTATTTTCATCAAATTTATCAGTCTTTGGATAGACTTTTACAAACGCATAACCCTTGTCAGCTACCATATCATCGAGCTTTTTCATATCTTGGCGAAGTCTTGCTGAGTTCATCGTATCACCAGCCTCAAGCCTAAAGTCATCTATAATCTTTTTAGTGTCAAGATCTAGCTCTTCAGGTGCTGTAATACTTACATTTGAAACCTTATAAGGCTCACCCTCATGAACATAATAAGTAAGATCAGCTGTGTAGTTATCAAACGATGAATTTAAATAAGGTGACGAAATAGTCGCGTCCAAATAGCCTTTTTGGAAATATTTGTCTTGTATTCTTGCTGGATCATTTTCAAGCTCAAAAAGTTTAACTTTACCGTCATTTCTACCCCAAAGCCAACCCATAAATTCTCTACTTTTGTTTGCAACTACTGGCTCAATGTCGTCATAATCAAACTCTTTTGCACCGACTAAATTTACATTTTTGATTATCATATTTTCGCCGCGGTTTATGTTGAGTGTTATGAAAAGTGAGCTGTCGTTGTCTGCAACTGGTTGTTTTTCTACGTCTACAACGGTATCAAAATAACCCTTTGACTCATAATACTGACGAATTCTCTCTTTAGTTTTTTCTATTGTAAGCTCATCGTACATATTGCCTGGTTTGATATTGATTAACGACTCTATGGCAGTTTTGTCATTTGTTACGACGCCTTTTAGATCGACTCTAGCAACACTTGGTTTCTCTTTTACAGCTACTAGAAGATTGCCATTGCCTGTATCTTCTATGTAGATATCGTCGAAATAATTTTGTTTATATAAATTTGTGATCGCCTTATCGCTAAGCTTTGGAGTCAGATCCTGACCGACTTTTAGGCCCATTATTTGGCTTGCTACTTCAGGCGAAAGGTGAATTAGGCCTTTAAAATTTATTGACTGGATTGTTTGTGCGCTTAGGCCACTGAAAGCTAATGCTAATAAAAATAATTTCTTTTTCATTAAATTTAACCTAGGGTTTTAGTATAAGTGCGTATAATATCATATTTTATTTTTAATAAATTTAAATTTTATAATTTTGAAGGTTTTTTATGAAAATAGGTATCATCGGACTTGGTCTTATGGGTGGCTCACTTGGGCTAGCATTAAAAGATGAAAAATTAATCTCTTGTGTTAGCGGATACGACAAAGATGAAAATCATAGCAAAAAGGCTTTAGAGCTTGGCTTGGTACATGAAATTTTAAGCATTGACGAGATGAAAAAGAAGTGTGACATCATCTTTTTGGCTGTGCCAGTCGAGGCTATCGTGAGCATCGTGCAAAATTTAGCTGACATTAGCGAAGATACAACTATTATTGATTTTGGCTCAACTAAACAAAAGATAATCGAGGCTGTGCCAGAAAAAATTCGTAAAAATTTCATCCCAGCTCACCCGATGGCAGGTACTGAGTATTCTGGTCCAGAGGCTGCTTTTAAATCACTTTACACAGGAGCAACTGTTATCGTTTGTGACTTTGCTGAGAGCGCAGAAAAACATGTAAAAAGAAGCGTGGAGTTATTTTCTTGCCTTGGTATGAAGATCATTTTTATGAGTGCGAAAGAACATGATCATCACGTGGGTCTTATTTCGCATTTGCCTCATGCGATTGCATTTTCTCTTGCAAGTGGGATTTTAAAAGAAGAGGATAAAAGGCACATCGTAGCGCTTGGCGGACCTACATTTAAGGGTATGATACGTGTCGCAAAGAGTTCGCCTTTTATGTGGAGCGATATCTTTAAGCAAAATAAAAATAATGTTGTTGAAGCTATAAATATGTTTGAAAAAGAGCTAAATTTGTGCAAAGATCTCATCAAGGATGAACGCTGGGATGAACTTTTTGCCTGGATGAGCGACGCTAGGGCTGTAAGAGAAATTTTGTAATTAACTAAAAATTTATTGATTAAATGTAAAATTTCGCAAATAAAATTTAAGGTAAAAATATATGTATAGACGTGGAATTGGTGGTTTTGGTATTGTTGTGCTTTTGCTAATTTTAATTTTAGCCGGTGGTTTTGGCTATGCTTTGATGTCAAAAGATTTTGAGCGAAATGAGCCGATAATCGGTGTTGCTGATAAGGTTTATTGGAATCTTAGAACCCCAATGAATATCAAATTTAAAGACGATAGCGGTATAAAATTTGTACGAATTAGTATGAATGATGGGAAAAATGATCTAAATTTATTAAATCAAATCATACAAAATCCAAGTACCGAGCTTGATGTAAATTTAACCTTTCCAAAGACTGGCTTTTTTGCTCAAAAAGATACCTATGAGATGAATATCGAAGCTGTAGATACTAGTAAATGGAGCTTTTTTACTGGCAACAAAGCTAGTAAAAAGGTTGAAGTGGTGCTTGATACTTCAAAACCTGATCTTTACGTGCTTTCGCAGTCTTATTCTATCTCAAAAGGTGGTAGCGCGGTTGTGGTCTTTAGAGCAACTGATAATCAGCTAAAAGAGGTTTATGTACAGACAAATTTTGGTAAGAAATTTAAAGCTGTACCATTTTATAAAGAGGGCTTTTATGCAGCACTAGTTGCTTGGCCAGTTCAGGTTGAAAATTTTAGCGCAGAGGTCATTGCAAGAGACTTTGCAGGCAATGAAAGCAAGTCACATGTTAGGTATTTTTACGAAAATGTAAAGTATAAAACTTCAACTATTGCATTAAATGATAGATTTTTAGATGGTAAGATAGTTGATTTAACAGATCAATATGCAAAAGATCCAAGCGCACTTTCAAGACTTGAGAAAATGAGATTTGTCAATGAAACGCTTAGAAATTCAAACGAAGAAAAAATAACAGCACTTACTACAAATCCTGGCGATGAGATGTTAACTGGCTTTAGTGTGACACCATTTTATCCACTAAGAAATGGTAAAAAAGTGGCTGACTTCGCCGATCACCGATACTATACATATAATAACGAGCAAGTAAGCGAATCATGGCATATGGGAATAGACTTTGCAAGTGTGGCTGCAGCTCCTATAATAGCTAGCAATGCCGGCCGTGTCGTACTTGCATCTGAAAATGGAATTTATGGATTAAATATTGTGATCGATCATGGATTTGGGCTTTATTCGCTTTATGGACACTGCTCAAGCGCTAGAGTAAAAGAGGGCGATATGGTGGTGGCTGGTGATCAAATAGGTACTACTGGAACTAGCGGTCTTGCACTTGGTGATCACCTTCACTTTGGAATTTTAGTCCAAGGTGAAGAGGTAAGACCTCAACAATGGATGGATAAAAAGTGGATAAAAGACAATATAACAAGTGTCTTAGATGCTGCAAAAGCGATGATAGACAAGAACTAAAAAATTTGCAAAATTGATTTTTTAGTGCTATCATAAGCGGATTAAAAATATAAGGAAAATTCTTGAAACAAACTACTATCGCAAGACGCGTTGAGACCATTGGTATAGGGCTTCATAAAGGTGAGCCGATAAGACTTATACTAGAACCTCTTGATGCAAATTCTGGTATTATTTTGCACCGCGAAGATCTTGGTATTAGTTTTAAAGCCGAACCTAAAAATGTGATAAATACGCAGATGGCAACCGTTGTTGGCAATGAAAAGGGCTTTATTAGTACGATTGAGCATCTAATGTCAGCCATAAATGGTTATGGCATTGATAATATTAGAATCTCTGTTGATGCAAATGAAATTCCAGTCATGGATGGCAGTGCGATAAGCTTTTGCATGCTACTTGATGAGGCTGGCATAAGATATCTTGATGCCGGTAAAAAAGTAATTCTTGTTAGACGTGAAGTTGAAGTCGTTGAGGGTTCTAAATTTGTACGAACTTCACCTTCAAGAAGTCCAAAAATTGACTATACGATAAAATTTGATCATCCAGTTATTGGTGAACAAAGATATGTTTTTGATTTTAGTAAAAGCTCTTTTATAAAAAATATAGCTCGTGCTAGGACTTTTGGCTTTTTGAAAGATTTACAACGTTTACAAGCTCAAAATCTAGCTCTTGGTGCATCGCTTGATAATGCTGTGGCAATCGATGATACACATATCCTAAATCCAGAAGGTTTGAGATTTGAAAATGAGTTTGTAAGGCACAAAATTTTAGATGCGATTGGTGATTTAAGTTTGCTTGGAGCACCTTTATTGGGCGATTATACAGCATTTGCTGGAAGCCACGATCTAAATCACAAATTAACTCTTGCTTTGATGTCCGATGAGAAAAACTACGAGATCGCAACTCTAAATGGTGAACTTCTAAAAGAGTATCAAAAGGTATTTGCATAGAAAATATTGAAATTTTAGTTGTCTCTTTATCTACTCCGCTTTTAGTTGGAGTATATAAAGACGGCGTAAAATTTGATGAAATTACGACTGATGAACATGTCAGTGAAGCTTTGATAAAAATCTTAGAAAATTTATCGTCTAAATTTAATATCACAAAAATTATCTATGCAAATACGCCTGGAAGCTTTATGGGGTTAAAGGTGGCCTATGTTATTTTAAAGACTTTCTCTTTGGCAAAGGGTTGCGAATTTTATGCGGTTAGCGGCTTTAGCTTAAATGGCAGCCAAGCGATCAGAGCAAATAAAAATTTAAGCTTTGTTTTAAAAGATGGCAAAATTTTACTTGAAAAAGTAGAGCCAGTAGGATTTAGGTTGCCTTTAAATTTAGATGAATTAAAACTAAATTCAGATACACTTCCAGATTATATCATCCAAGCAGTTTAGGAGAAATTTTGAATATCTTAGTGCCTGCAACAAGTGCGAATTTGGGCCCTGGTTTTGATGCTTTGGGGCTTAGTTTAAAGCTTTTTAATAGCGTGAAAATCGAGTCAGCAAAATTTAGCTCAGTGTCGATAAACGGCGAAGGCAGTGGAAGTGTAAATTTAAAGAGAAATAACATATTCCTAAGTATTTTTAATGAAATTTTTTTTGAGCTAACTGGTAAAAATGAAAATTTTAGAGTCGTTTTTGAAAATAATATCCCATTTTCAAGGGGACTTGGCAGTAGCTCCGCTGTGATCGTTGGAGCCATTGCTTCAGCATACGAAATGGCTGGCTTTAAGGCAAGCAAAGAGATAGTTTTAAATAAAGCCATCATCTACGAAACCCATCCTGATAATATCTCGCCAGCGGTTCACGGTGGATTTATCAGCGCGATCGTAAAAAATGGCAATGTTTACGCAAATAAAATAAGTTTAAGCGACGAGATAAAGGCAGTAGTTGTTATCCCAAATAAGCCAATGAGTACATCCTCGTCAAGACAAATTTTACCAAAGAACTATACGATGAAAGAGTGTGTAAATAACTTATCTCATGCTGCTTTTTTAACATCTTGTTTTTATGAGAAAAAGTATGATCTCTTAAAAATAGCAAGCAAAGATTTGATGCATGAAGAGCGTAGAATGCATGCTTTAGAAGAGCTTTTTGAAGTTAGAAAAGTAGCTTATGAAAATGGTGCTTTAATGAGCACGCTTTCAGGCTCAGGCTCAAGCTTTTTAAATATCGCTTACAAAGATGATGCTAAAAATTTACAAGATATTTTAAAGAGTAAATTTAGTGATTTTAGGGTTGAGGTTTTTTCATTTGATAACGATGGATACGAAATTACGCAAAGCTAAAAACAAGTTTAAAAAGATATAATGAACAAAAATAATCCTGTAAGGACATGTGTCGCTTGTAAAATTAAAATTTCTCAGAGCTTGCTAAAAAGATACCGCTTGGTAGGTAAAAATTTAGAGCATGGCAAGGGAAATGGTCGTAGCTTTTATCTGTGCGACAAATGTATGCAAAAAGATATAAAAATTTTAAAAAAAATAATTGATAAACAAACTAAAGGTGCTTTTATTTGTGATACACCGAAGTTAAAGGAGATACTCTTAAATGAGCAATGTTAGGATTTCAGAGATCGCAAACGAGCTTGGCTATCCAAGTAAAGAGATAGTAGAAAAAGCTCAAGAGTTAGGATTGAAAGTCAAAACTCACTCAAATGCAGTTAGCCTTGAAGAGGCCGAAGCTATATATGAATATGTTCAAACTGGCGTGATACCAGATAAATTTAAAAAGAAAAAGAGTGAACCTAAGCCAAAAAAAGAGCCTAAAAAAGAAGTAGAAAAAGAGTCAGTAAAAAAAGAAGAAAAACAAAAAAGTGAACCTAAAAAAGCTACTACTAAAACTGAGTCAAAGTCGGTAAAAGCTGAGCCTAAGAAAGAGGCACAAATTTTAGAAGAAAAACAAAAAATTGAGCCTAAAAAAGAAGAAATCAAAGTAGAGCAAAAACAAGTCGAAGCTCCAAGACCAAAAGAGAGCTTGGCTGATGTGACTCAAAAAAGACGTGGCCTTGTGATAGTAAAAAAGAAAAAAGACTATGAAGCGCCAATTGATACAAAAGAAGAGAAAAAGCCTGAACCAAGCATAGCTAACATAAGCGATTTTAAAAGTATGTTTTCAGCAAATGATGAAAATTTAGCTAAGAAAAAGAAAAAAGATAAAAAAGTAGTTGTCGCAAGTAAAAAGGATAGCGCCCAGAAGATGGATCTGCTTGGCGGAAGTGACTTTGGTGACATCGTGTTAGAAGATGAAGATGTAGTTGTTCTTCCTGATTTTAGTTTTAAAACCCCAACACCAGCACCAGCTCAAAAGACAAAACAGCCAAATGTTATGAGAACTACGGTCAACAATACGATAAATTCATTTGGCGAAGGCGGCATTCAAAGAAGAGCTAGAAAAAAACACAAAAAGCCTGAAAATAAACAAAACAATGAAGCTGTGACATCTATAAATATTCCAAAAGAAATTCGTGTTTATGAATTTGCTGAAAAGCTAAACAAACAGCCAAGCGAGATTATTGGTAAGCTTTTCATGCTTGGCATGATGACAACAAAAAATGACTTTTTGGATGAAGATGCGATCGAAATTTTGGCTGATGAGTTTAATGTAGAGGTTAATATCATCGATGATCAAAAAGAATTTGACTACGTAGCAGCCTATGAAGAAGAGATAAAAGACGATGAAAATCTCCAGCCAAGAGCACCAGTCATAACCATCATGGGTCACGTTGATCATGGTAAAACTTCATTGCTTGATTATATAAGAAAATCACGCGTAGCAGCAGGAGAGGCTGGTGGTATCACTCAGCATGTCGGTGCTTACATGGTAAACAAAAACGGCAAAAATATCACATTTATCGACACTCCAGGTCACGAAGCGTTTACTGCTATGCGTGCAAGGGGTGCTGGCGTAACTGATATAGTTATCATCGTTGTTGCGGCAGATGATGGTGTAAAACCACAAACAAAAGAGGCGGTTAGCCACGCAAAAGCCGCTGGTGTGCCAATAATCATCGCTATAAATAAAATGGATAAAGAGTCGGCAAATCCTGACCTAGTAAAGACTGGTCTTGCTGAGCTTGATGTCATGCCAACAGAGTGGGGCGGAAAGTATGAATTTGTGCCAATCTCTGCAAAAACAGGCATGGGTATAGATGATCTACTTGAGATCGTACTTTTACAAGCTGACCTTTTAGAACTAAAAGCAAATCCAAAGGCAAATGCAAAAGCAACTGTTATCGAGAGCTCACTTCAAAAAGGCCGTGGTTCAGTAGCTACTATTATCGTTGAAAATGGTACACTTCATGTTGGAGATACTGTCGTAGCTGGCGTTGCATATGGAAAGATAAGAAGCTTACTTGATGACCAAGGTAAACCTTTGCAAGATATAAAACCAGGTGAATGCGGTGTTATAGTAGGTCTTAGCGAGATAGCAGAGGCTGGCGAGACGCTAATAGGTGTAAAAACTGATAAAGAGGCTCGTGAATACGCACAGAAAAAGGCTGAATATATCCGCCAAAAAGAGCTTAGCAAGAGCACAAAAGTTAGTATTGACGAGCTTAGTGCTAAGATCGCTGAAGGTGAGTTAAAGACGCTCCCAGTCATCATCAAAGCTGACGTTGGTGGCTCACTTGAGGCACTAAAAGCAAGCTTAGAAAAACTTGCAAATGATGAGATCAGAGTAAATGTCATCCACTCTGGTGTTGGCGGCATCACGCAAAGCGACGTAGCACTTGCTAGTGCGAGCGAAGACTGTATAATCCTTGGTTTTAACATAAGACCAACTGGCGAGATAAAAGAAAAGGCAAAAGAGAGCGGCGTTGAGATTAAAACTTACAACGTTATTTATAATCTAATTGACGATGTGAAAGCGATCTTGGGCGGACTAATGTCACCGATAATTAGAGAAGAGCAGCTTGGTCAAGCGCAGGTTCGCCAAGTGATCCATGTGCCAAAAGTTGGCACTATCGCTGGATGTATCGTCACTGAGGGTACTATAAACAGAGGGGCAAAAATTCGCCTTATTAGAGAAGGTGTAGTCGTTTACGAGGGCTTGGTAAGCTCATTAAAACGCTTCAAAGATGACATCAAAGAGGTTGCTAAAGGTTATGAATGTGGCGTTGGTATCGAAAATTTCAACGATATTAGAGAAAACGACTATATCGAAAGCTTCAAAGAAGTCAAGGAGAAAGCTACTCTATGAACGCTAACGAAATAAAGCGTATGAGAACAGAGAGCGTGCTAAAAGAGCTCATACCAGAGGCTCTAGCTACTCTAGAAGATAACATTTTAAAAGGACTTTGTGTCACTGATGTCGAGTGCAAAAAGGGCAGATATGACGCCTTTGTATATCTTGACAAAATGGCATTTGACGAGCGTGAACAAGAGTATATCTTGGGGCATTTAAAGCGAGTTTGTAGACATTTGCAAAACCACTGCATGGCAGCTGAGGGCTGGTATAGATGCCCAAATTTTCACTTTAAATTTGACGATAGATTAGAGTATCAAAACCATATGGATAAGTTGTTTGATAAAATTTCAAAGGATTTAAACAAAAATGGATAATTTAGACAAACTAGTACGCGAATGCGGCGTAGAGCTTTACGACAGCGAGATCGCAAATGAAAACGGCAGGGCTATTTTTAGAGTTTACATCACAAAAAATGGCGGAGTGAGTCTTGATGACTGCGAAAAAGTGAGCCGTCTGCTCTCACCTATTTTTGACGTGACCCCGCCAGTTAGTGGAGACTACAACCTAGAGGTTAGCTCACCCGGTCTTGAAAGAAAACTTAGTAAGCCGTCTCATTTTAAAGCGAGTGTTGGCGAGCTTGTGAAAGTTCAAACCGAGGCTGATAAATTTACAGGAAGACTCATAAAAGCAGATGAAGAGAACATTGCAGTTGAAAACGAAGAGGGAATTTTTGAGATAAACATCAGTGAGATAAAAAAAGCAAAAACATATTTGGAGTGGTAAAATGCTAAGCGACATCGAGATAACTCACCAAACAAAGCTAGAACACATCAGTAAAGTTGCCGCAAAGTTAGGCTTAAGCGAAGACGAGCTCGAGCTTTACGGAAAATTTAAGGCTAAAATTTCCCCTAGACTTGAGCCATCAAACTCAAAGCTCATCTTGGTTACCGCTACTAACCCAACCCCATACGGTGAGGGCAAAACGACTATGTCGATCGGTCTAGCCGACGCACTAAATTCACTTAATAAAAAGGTTTGTTTAGCACTTCGTGAGCCATCTCTTGGACCAGTTTTTGGCATAAAGGGTGGAGCGGCAGGTGGCGGCTACTCGCAGCTTGCGCCGATGGAAGATCTAAATTTACACTTCACTGGCGATTTTCATGCTATAACATCGGCAAATAATCTTATCTCGGCGATGATAGACAATAGTCTTTATCAAGAAAACCCACTAAAAATCGAAAAAATTTTATGGAAGCGTTGCATGGATATGAACGACCGCGCGCTAAGATTTATTACCGTGGGTCAGGGCGGCAGAACAGACGGCGTGCCAAGAGAAGATGGCTTTAACATCACCGCTGCAAGCGAGATCATGGCTGTGCTTTGTCTAGCAACAAGCCTATCAGATCTAAAAGAGCGCGTGGCAAACATAATGGTCGCCTATGATAGCGATAAAAAGCCTATCTACGTGCGTGATCTAGGCTGTGAAGACGCTGTTTGCATACTCTTAAAAGATGCGATCAAGCCAAATTTATTTCAAACACTTGAGCACACACCTACGCTCGTGCATGGCGGCCCATTTGCAAACATCGCACACGGCTGCAATTCCGTCATCGCGACAAAAACAGCTCTAAATTTAGCTGACTACGTCATCACAGAAGCTGGCTTTGGCTCGGAGCTTGGCGCGGAGAAATTTTTAGATATAAAGTGCAGGATCGCAGACATTAAGCCAAGTGCTGTAGTACTTGTAAGTACGATCAGATCGCTAAAATATAACGGCGAAGCAAATAAAGACGAGATAACAAAACCAGATATGAGTGCTCTTAGAAAAGGTATCGAAAACCTTGGCGGGCATATCGGAAATTTAAAAGGCAAATTTGGGCAAAATGTAGTCGTGGCGCTTAATAAATTTGGCTTTGATACTGAAGAAGAGATAAAATTCGTAAAAGATTACTGCCGTGAGCTTGGTGTAGAAGTGGCAGTTTGTGAGAATTTCTTAAAAGGTGGCAAAGGCGCACTTGAGCTTGCTGAGCTGGTTTTAAAAGCATGCGATAAGCCAAGCAAGATAAATTTCACATACGAGATGAGCGATGATACGAAAACTAAAATAGAAAAGGTTGCCAAGGAAATTTACGGAGCTAGTGAGGTGGTCTTTGAAGAGGCCGCTCTTAAAAAGCTGGAGATGATAAAAGAGCTAAATTTGAGCCATTTGCCAGTTTGTATCGCAAAAACTCAGTATTCATTTAGTGACGATGCGAAGCTTTTGGGTAGAGCAAAGGGCTTTACATTTAGCGTAAAAGACCTTGATATTAGAACGGGAGCTGGCTTTATCGTCGCAGTTTGCGGTAAGATCATGCTGATGCCAGGACTTCCAAAAGTACCAGCCGCTGTCAATATGAAGATAGACGCAGACGGTAAGATCGACGGCTTGTCGTAAATTTAGAAAATATGAAATTTGTAAAAATACTCTTTTTAATAGTTTTAAGTGTTTTCTTCGTTGGATGTGGGGGAAGATATAAATATAATGTTGAGCCAACGCCGATACAAAAAGGCCTGGCTAAATACATTGTTAGTGATTTTAACCTAACATTGACAAATCAACCAACTAGATATGAGCACAACACTAACTATAAAAATGAAAGCGAACTTCGTGATGAGTTTGTGGAATTTATAAACAAACATTTAAAAGAGCAGGGTATTTTAGGGGACGAAAATAGCTTCAAGATAAAAATACAAATGGACTATGAAAGATGGTTTAACTGGGGTGGTAAAGCGTTAAACAAGCCACACTTTCGCTACAGCGTGAAAATTTATGATAACGCTGATAGGCTTTTGGTCTCTTACGCTGTACCACTCTCTACAACGAAATATAGCTATTTTAAAGAGATCGCTGTTTTGGCAGAGATTGCTGCATTTAGGTGGGATGCGGAGGATGAGCCGACCGATATCGACTTGATCTCAAAAACTCTTGTTGATGAGATAAAAGATATAGGAAAATAAAAATAGTCTGCTAAGATGAACGACGAATTTTACATGGATCTTGCTTTGAGCGAGGCTTGGAAATTTCAGATCCTGACCTATCCAAATCCAGCCGTTGGATGTCTTATTCTTGATGAAAATGGGCAAATTTTATCTTGCAAGGCTCATGAAAAGGCTGGATATTTACATGCTGAACCCACAGCGATACTCTTTGCACTTTGTAAAAAAAGTGAAAAATTTAAAGATGATTTTATAAAAGCGTATAATGATAAATTTAGCTCTAATAAAAAAGAGGGCGAATTTGACCTTTTAGAGCCAAAATTTACCTACGAATTTCTACTAAATAACCACTCAAATTTACTAAAAAATGCAAAAGCCTACGTCACTCTTGAGCCTTGCTCGCATCATGGTAAAACGCCACCTTGTGCAAATTTGCTAAAAGAGCTTGGCTTTAGCGAGGTGATAATAGGTAGCTACGATGAAAATAAGGTAGCAAGTGGCGGTGGTAATTTGCTTAAAAGCGCTGGTATAAAAGTTAAATTTGGCGTTTTAAAAGAGCGTTGTGATAAGCTACTTGAGCCATTTTTGGCCTATCAAAATGGTGGCTTTAGGTTTTTAAAAATCGCTCTCAGTAAAAACGGCGTGGCGAGTGGCGGCATCATCACAAATGAGCTTAGCCGCACGCACGTCCATAAACTAAGAAGCGTCATAGATACGCTAGTGATCGGCGGCAACACAGTGCGAGTTGATCGCCCAAAGCTTGATAGTAGGCTAGTAAGTGGCGGCAAAAACCCAGATGTCATAATCTACTCAAGAAGTAATAAATTTGATAAGACAATACCACTTTTTAATGTGCTAGGGCGCAAAGTTAGCATTCAAAAAGAGCTTAATCTAAAAGGACTTTGCATGTTTGAAGGAGCTGGCGAGTTTTTAAAGCTTGCAAAAGATGGCAAACTGGCAAACGTGAAATGGCTGCTTATCTATCAAAGCTCAAATTTTAAGGATGGTAAAAACTTGAGCCTTGATCTAAATTTAAAACCACTATTTAGTGGGAAGTTTGGAGACGATATCTACACTTGGTATGAAATTTTGGATTAAATATCTAGGCCAAAATAGTGCTTGACTAAAAAGCCAATGCCAAATGAAATGATCGCAACACCAAAAGTTATCACGCACATCTCAATCACTCTTGGCAAAAATTTAAGCTCTTTTGCTACGCTTATGTAAAAGTTGTAAGTGATAATGGCAACAAAGGCAAAGAAAAACATCGACAAGACAGCGTAAATACTACTTGAAAAGATAAAAAATGGAAGTATTAAAAACGCTGTTGTTATAATGTACGAACCACCTGTATAGAGCGAATAGGTAAGCGGTTTGATCTCGTCACTTGGATTTTCTTTTGACTCAAGATATGCTGAGCCAGCCATGGAAAGAGCAGCTGCAATGCCCATGATAAGGCCCGTCGCACCAACTGATTTTGTATTTGAAAAAGCTAGAGCGATGCCACTTAGCGTGCCAGTTAGCTCAACTAATGCGTCATTCATACCAAGAACAATGCCGCCAGCATTGACTAGTTTTGTATCTTTTAGCATAGAAATTAAATTATTTTCATGATTTACTTCTTCATCATAAATATCTTTAGCTTCAGGATACTCATCAACGATATCAAGATAAAATTGCTCTGCGTCTTCTTCACGTGATTCCATAAATTTTAAAGTAAAAGATGTACCAAAAATTTTAACAAGTATCGTATAGAAGATAACTTTGAATAAATTTGCAGTTCTGCTCTCACCTGTTATCTTTTGACAAAAAGCATAATGTCGTTTTTCTTCAGTGATTAATTTACGAAGTATTTTTTTATTTTCTTCACTTTTTTCACTAGCTTCGAGTAATGTATAGATAGCGGTATCATCTGCTTCATTTTGTAGCTGTTTTAAAGCACGCTTTTTATCTAGCATAAATTCCCCTTTTTAAATTTTGTAAGATTTTGGACTTTGAAGTGTAAGATTAGATGGTGCGATCAGCGAGACTTGAACTCGCACACCTAGCGGCACTACCCCCTCAAGATAGCGTGTCTACCAATTCCACCATGATCGCAAAAAGAGTAAAGCCCCAAAGAGGGGCTAAATTTAAGCTTTACGCTTAGCCAAGCATTGGGTTTGCGTAAAGAACGATAAGTGTAATAACAAGTGCGTAGATAACTTGTGCTTCGATCATCGCAAGAGCGATAAACATTGTAGTCATAAGTTTGCTACCAACGCCTGGGTTTCTAGCTGTTCCGCTGATAGTCGCAGCAGCTGTGTTACCCATACCAATAGCACCACCAAGAGCTGCAAGGCCAAGGCCAATACCACCAGCGATAACTGAATATGATCTAATCATCTCGCCATCAGCGCCAAATGCAAATGCAGCAAGACCAAGAATTAAAAACACGATCTTTTTCATCGTTGCTCCTTTAAAATTTTAAAGCTCTTTCGGATCTGTCCCCTACTTAAACTTTATGAGCCGTAATATTACAAAAACAAAACTTTGTTTCAAATAAAAACACTAAAAATTTAAATTGCCCATAAAAAATTCTTGGCTTAGAAAAATAAAAGTTTTTTTATGCTATCTTTGAAAAATTTAATTTATTCTTAATCTCAGGCAATCAATGATAAATGAAAAATTTTCAAAAATAGGCTTTGTTCTTGCGATGGCTGGTTCTGCTGTGGGTCTTGGCAATGCCTGGAAATTCCCTACAATGGTAGGAAACAATGGCGGCTCAGCATTTATAATTTTATATTTGCTCCTTACATTTGCTATCGCATTTGTGGCGTTTTTAGCGGAGCTTAGTATAGGAAAGCTTGGTGAAAGCGACGTCGTAAGCTCTATTTATAAGCTTGCTCCAAAGCATAAAAAAGCGTGGTCACTCTCTGGCTTTTTCATGATTGGTGCGATCCTTATAGCTTCGTTTTATATGGTAGTTATTGGCTGGATTTTAAAGTATATCTATCTTAGTTTTTCGCCGCTTTTGGCTGATACTAAAGAAGCAGCAGCGCAGTTTAATACCCTTTTAGTAAATGACTTAACTAGTAGTGTGCTTTGCTTTAGTTTAGTCTTTTTAATGGTATTTTTTGCCGTTTCAAAAGGCGTAAAAAGTGGCATAGAAAAGCTAAATATATGGATGATGCCAAGCCTTTTTGTTTTACTTGTTTGTATGCTTTTTTACGCGCTTAGCATGGGCGATGGCTTTGTGAAAGCGGCTAAATTTTTATTTGTACCAAATTTTAGTGCGATCACACCAGATGTGATTTTACAGGCTCTTGGACTTGCGTTTTTTTCGCTATCTATGGGTGTTGGCGTCATACCGACATACGCTGCAAATTTACCAGAGCAGACAAATCTTATAAAATCAACGCTTTCTATAATATTTATAAATATTTTAATAGGCATTATGATGGGACTTGTGGTCTTTACATTTATATTTGCTTATGGAGCTGATAGCACGGCAAGTGGGCCGGGTCTTATCTTTATCTCGCTTGTCACGCTTTTTGCAAAGCTTGGCTTCGTTGGCAACGTTATGGCGGTTGCATTTTTTATATCGCTTTTGTTTGCAGGTATCACGAGTGCTGTTTCGATGATAGAACCATTTGCTTATTATTTGGTTAGAAAATTTGAAATTTCACGCAAAATGGCTCTTGTTTATATTGGAATTTTTGTCTATATTTTAGGCCTTTTTTGTATTTTTTCATATTATGCGCAGACGGCTAATATCTTTAGTATTTTTGGTAAGCCAGTCTTTGATGCACTTGATTTTCTTACTTCAAATATAATGATGCCAATAGGTGCTATAATTTTTAGTTTTTTTGTTGGCTATAAACTTAAAAAAGAGAGCCTACATCTACTCTTTGGCGAATTTATGGGAAAAGTATTTTTTGAAATTTGGTATTTTGCTTTAAGATACATCGTACCAATCGCAATTTGTGCCATCATGATCTATCAAATAGCAGGTAAATGATGGATAGATTTAGTAAAGTTGGTTTTGTTCTTTCTATCATTGGAGCGGCTATTGGCCTTGGTAATGCATGGAAATTTCCATATATGGTCGGTAGTAATGGCGGTTCAGCATTTATTCTTATATATCTATTTTTTGCTTTTGTTGTTGGCCTTAGTATATTTTTTGCTGAGATGGCAATGGGCAAAATTTCACGCCTTGATACGGTTGGGGCATTTAAGAGTCTAGCTACAAAGGGGGCAAATTCTTGGAAATTTGCTGGTGTTGTGATGGTGACCGGGATATTCATCGCATCTTTTTATACGCTCATTATCGGCTGGGTTTTAAAATACGTTATCTTAAGTCTTGGTGAGCTTCCAAAAGATATGGCAAGCTCAGAAGCGCTTTTTGTAAATTTTACTTCAAAGGGCATAGAGGAGCAAATTTTATATTTTAGCATCGCTTTTTTTGCCTACTTTTTTATACTTACAAAAGGTATAAAAAGTGGAATAGAACGTATAAATGTATATCTTATTCCAGCACTTTTTATTTTGCTTTTGCTTATGCTTGGCTACTCTTTTGGCATGAATGGATTTGATGAGGCGGCTAAATTTTTACTAGTACCTGATTTTTCAAAGATAGATCAAGGCGCTATTTTAAATGCTCTTGGCTTAGCTTTTTTTACGATGTGTATTGGCATTGGCTGCATTTTAACCTACTCATCAAACCTAGGCAATGATACAAATTTATTTACTTCATCGCTTTATGTAGTCTTTGCAAATATAATTATTAGCGTAATTATAGGACTTATAGTTTTTACATTCACCTATGAATTTGGCTCAGAGCCATCAAAGGGTGCAGGGTTAGCATTTATCTCGCTTCCAACGCTTTTTGCAAAGCTTGGTTTGCTTGGAAATTTCTTAGCTTTTGCATTTTTTACATCTTTATTTTTTGCTGGTATAACATCGGTTATTTCGCTAGTCGAGCCATTTATATTTTTCTTAAATAAAAGCTTGGGATTTAGTAGAAATAGATCAATTATCATTGTCGGTGCCGTAGTTTATCTTTTGGGAATTTTATGTGCGTTAAGCGGTATTGGCGTTTTTAAAGAAGCACTTACATTTTTTGGTAAGAGTTTTTTTGATTTGCTTGATTATCTTAGCTCAAACATTATGCTCCCACTTGGTGGCATTATATTTGCCATTTTTGTTGGATACTTTATGAAATTTGAGCTTTTAAAAGAGCTATTCTTGCCTTATATGGGTGAGATTGTTTTTAAAATTTGGTATTTTTTAATAAGGTTTGTAGCACCAGTTCTAGTTTTTGTGGTGCTAGTAAGGGAGATTGCATAATGGCAAAAGAACAGTTTTCTAAAATAGGTTATGTTTTAGCAGTTGCAGGATCAGCTGTTGGACTTGGCAATGCGTGGAAATTTCCATATATGGTCGGTGAAAATGGCGGTTCAGCGTTTATTATCTTGTATCTTTTGATAACTTTTCTAGTAGGTGTGCCTATCTTTATGGCGGAGCTTAGTATTGGCAAGCTTAGCGAAAGCGACAGTGTAAATGCTTTTAGAAAACTCGCTCCAAAAAATAAAAATTTATGGCAGATAGTAGGAATTTTAGCTATGGTGACAGCAGCCATCATCTCATCTTACTATATAGTTATCATTGGCTGGGTATTTAAGTACTTTACACTCTCATTTAGCGGTCTTCCAGCTGATATAGATAGCTCAAAGGCGATATTTAACGAGCTGCTTACACACGGCCTTGGCGAGCAGACACTTTACTTTGTTATAGCATTTGCAGCCTGCTTTTTCATCCTATCAAAAGGTGTAAAAAGTGGCATAGAAAAACTAAATGTTTGGATGATGCCAAGCCTATTTATCATGGTTTTGATCATGCTTTTTTACTCTATGACGATGAACGGCTTTGTAAAATCGGCTGAATTTTTGCTGATCCCTGACTTTAGTAAAATTTCATTTAACTCACTTTTGCTAGCTCTTGGCCTTGCGTTTTGGACACTCTCACTTGGTATGGCAGCGATCATTACATATTCAGCTAGCCTAAGCGATGATACAAACTTGGCTACTTCAACGCTAAGTATCGTTTTTATAAATATCGTACTAGCCATCATGATGGGTCTTGTTATCTTTACATTTATATTTGAATTTGGTGCAGAGCCGTCTCAAGGACCAGGCCTAGTCTTTATCTCACTTCCAACGCTATTTGCAAAGCTTGGCGTGATAGGTCAAATTTTAGCTGCGGCATTTTTTGCAGCACTTATCTTTGCTGGTATCACTTCGGCTATTTCTATCGTTGAGCCATTTGTCTTTTTCTTGATCAGAGAATATGGCATGAGCAGAAGAAAAGCACTTTGTATAGTTTGTGCAGGGATATTTATATTAGGATTTTTATGCCTTTTATCAAATATAGAAAACTTCGGCGATAAACTTACACTCTTTGGCAAAAATTTCTTTGACTTCCTTGACTTTACCGCTTCAAACATATTACTTCCAATTAGCGGTATCGGTGGCGCGATCTTTGTTGGGTACTTTATGAAAAGAGATGCGCTTTATGTGCTATTTAGTCCTTATATGAGCGATTTTGTGTTTAATGCGTGGTATTTTTTACTAAGATATGTAGCGCCAGTTTGCGTGCTTATCATCATGGTAAATGAGTTATTGAAGGTTTTTAATGCATAAGGTTGAGAAATTTTTTGATAAAGCTGGCAACATAGTCGGCTATATTTGTATGTTTGTCATGGCTTTGATGATAATAGACGTCTTTTTTAACGTCGTAGCAAGATACTTTTTTTCTTACGGTAATGTCGCTTTTCAGGAGCTGGAGTGGCATTTTTTTGCTGTGATATTTTTGCTTGGTATGAGCTATGCGTTAAAAGAAGATGCACACGTTAGAGTTGATATATTTTATGCTAAATTTTCACCAAAGAACAAAGCTCTTGTAAATATGATAGGAACTGTTATTTTTGTAATCCCATTTGCACTTCTGGTTTCAAATTTATCATTTGAATTTGTGAGCGATGCTTATACTTCAGCTGAAGCTAGTGCGGATCCAGGCGGTCTTACTCACAGATGGATCATAAAAGCACTTATTCCTTTTTCTTTTTATCTACTTGTATTTTTTGCGATCGGCTTTTTTATAAGAAATTTTAATCTTTACAAAAAAGCTAAAAAGGGGGAATAATGGCTGGCTTGATAATGTTTATAGCTGCACTTTTGATGCTAGGTATTGGCTTTCCGGTAGCCTTTACCTTTGGTGCGGTTTCGATGATATTTGGCATGATTGGCAGTATTGTTGAGAGCATTGGAGACGGAGATGGTCTGCTTGGAAGTATCGAAGTTTTCAAAGATATGTTTAACTTCATGCCTTATAGAATTTTCTCTATCATGGAGAGTAGAATTTTTATAGCAGTTCCACTTTTTGTCTTTATGGGTGTTGTTCTTCAAAAGTCAAAACTAGCTGAGAGGCTGCTTGAGAGCATGGGTATGCTTTTTGGAGAAATTCGCGGAGGCATTGCTATTAGCACTATCTTGGTTGGAGCACTTCTTGCAGCTTCAACTGGTGTTGTTGGTGCAAGTGTCGTTGCAATGGGCGTTATAAGCTTGCCTGTTATGTTAAAGTATAAATACGACCAAGCGCTAGGTTGTGGCACTATATGTGCCGCTGGTACGCTTGGACAGATCATTCCACCTTCTATCGTGCTGATTATTTTGGGTGATATATTTTCAGTGCCAGTTGGTGAGCTTTTTCATCAAGCCATCATCCCAGGACTCACACTAGTAGCAGTTTATATCATTTATATTTTGATTGTTGCTTATTTGAAACCAGATACCGCACCTGTAGTAAAAGATGAGAGTGGTGTTAGTAAATTTAAGCAGATCATGAGAGCACTAATCGCTATCTTTCCGCCGCTTTTACTTGTTATTTGTGTATTGGGCTCTATATTTGCAGGTATCGCTACACCAACTGAAAGTTCAGCTTTTGGCTGCGTTGGAGCCATTATTTTAGCTATTTTTTATAGGACATTTTCATTTTCTATGATAAAAGAGGCATTGGCAGAAAGCGTAAAAACTACAGTACTTGTCTTTGCCATACTTGTTGGTGCGACAGCCTTTTCTATGGTATTTAGTTACACTGGCGGCGATGAGATTGTTGAAAAATTTATGACAAATTTACCAGGCGAGAAGTGGGGATTTATCATTTTTAGTATGGTTGTCATCTTTGTGCTTGGCTTTTTTATCGACTTTGTTGAAATTTCATACATTGTACTTCCTATCTTGGTGCCAATAGCTGCAAAGCTTGGTATAAATCCAATTTATCTAGCAATCTTAGTTGCGATGAATTTGCAAACTTCATTCCTAACGCCGCCATTTGGTTTTAGCTTATTTTTCCTAAGATCAGTCGCACCAGCTGAGATAAAAACGACTGCTATTTATAAAGGCGTTGTGCCTTATATTTTTATTCAGCTTGCTGTACTTGTATTTTTCTGCGTCTTTCTAATGGAATTAAAGCCAATGCTTGATGCGAGCCACGGCGGATTATTAAACTTCTTACTCTCACTTTTTAAATGATATAAAAGTTTTTGGTTGTAAAATACCAAAAAACAAGCAAAATGGCTAATTTGAGTTTCTAACCAATTTAGCCATTTTCTATGAATTCTTTAAATAAATTTATAAAATTAATGAGGTGGGTGATGGCGAAGAAATTTATCGATGTTATGGATACGACCTTTAGAGATGGCTTTCAGTCAGTTTATGGCGCTAGAGTGCTTATGAATGACTTTTTGCCTGCGCTTGAAGCAGCCAAAGAGGCTGGCATAGAGCATTTTGAATTTGGTGGCGGAGCTAGATTTCAAAGCCTTTATTTTTATCTAAATGAAGACGCTTTTGCCATGATGGATAAATTTAGAAGCATCGTAGGACCAAAAGCAAATCTTCAAACTCTAAGCCGAGGTGTAAATACTGTTACCCTTGACACAGGCAGCCGCGAGCTAATAGACCTTCACGCAAAACTTTTTAAAAAACATGGAACAACTACTATTAGAAATTTTGATGCACTAAATGATGTTGAAAATTTAAAATATTCAGGCGAGAGGATCGCTTATCACGGCCTAAAACATGAAGTTGTTGTTACGATGATGGATCTGCCAAATGGCTGTGTGGGCGCTCATAACGTTAAATTTTACGAGAAAATTTTACGAGAAATTTTAGACGCAGATATCCCATATCATAGCGTTTGCTTTAAAGACGCAAGTGGTACAAGTAGTCCTCAAAAAGTATATGAGACCATAAAAATGGCTAGAAAATTGTTGCCAGAAAAAACTCACATCAGACTTCATACACATGAAACCGCAGGCGTAAGTGTGGCCTGCTATCTTGCAGTGCTTGAGGCTGGAGCTGACGGAATTGACCTTGCTGCAAGTCCGGTAAGTGGCGGTACTAGCCAGCCAGATATCTTAACTATGCTTCATGCAGTTAAGGGCAAAAACTACGATCTTGGTGGGCTTGACGTGGAGAAAATTTTAAAATACGAAAGCGTTTTGAATGATTGTTTAAAAGAGTACTTCTTACCACCTGAAGCCGTACAAGTAAGTCCGCTTATACCATTTTCACCAATGCCAGGTGGTGCGCTCACTGCAAATACGCAAATGATGAGAGATAACAACATTTTAGATAAATTCCCAGAGGTCATCCTTGCGATGCGTGAAGTAGTGCAAAAGGGTGGATACGGTACTTCAGTGACCCCGGTTAGTCAGTTTTACTTCCAACAAGCATTTAATAATGTAATGTTTGGCAAGTGGAAGAAGATTGCTGAGGGATACGGCAAAATGGTGCTTGGCTACTTTGGCAAGACGCCAGTTACGCCTGATAAAGAGATCATCAAGCTTGCTAGCGAGCAACTAGGCTTAAAACCAACTACAAAACACGCAGTTGATATAGCTGATAAAGATGAGAGCAAATCACTTACCCACGTAAAAGAAATTTTAAAACAAAATAAGATCAAAGTTACTGAAGAAAATATATTTATAGCAGCAGCTTGTAAAGAAAAGGGCATCGCATTTTTAAAAGGCGAAGCCAAAGTAAATGTAAGAAAAATCGATCCAAATGCTAAGGCAAATGAATGCAGACAAACTCAAAGTGGCAGATATAGTGTCGTCGTAAATGGTAGCCGTTACAATGTCGAAGTAAGTGAAGGCTTTAACGATGGCATCCAAGTAAAATCAATCACCGAAGTTGAAGGTAAAAGCGTGAAAAATGCCAAAAGTGCAGTAGCAGGCGCAACAGAAAATGACATCGTTGCAAGCTTGCCAGGCGCTGTGCATAAAATTTTAGTAAGCGCAGGAGACCATGTCAAAAAAGGTCAGGCTATAGTTGTGCTTGAAGCTATGAAGATGGAGATAGAGGTCAAAGCCCCAAAAGACGGCGTCATAGGCTCTATCGAGGTTAGCAAAGGTCAAAGCGTCGCAAACAATCAAGTGGTAGCTAGATTTAAATAAATTTGCCACTTTTAAAAAGATAGTGTTAAGCGAAATTTGATTAACATTTTGATGACTTTTAGGTCAGAATTTATAAAAAATGAAAATTTTAAAAGGAAACAACATGATAAATAAACTAGACGAGCTAGGTCTAAAAGAGATCAAAAAGATAAATCACAATCTAAGTTACGACGAGCTTTTTGAGCTTGAAAAGGCAAACAACGAGGGCAGGGTTTCAAGCAACGGTACATTTATGGTTGATACGGGAATTTTTACTGGAAGAAGCCCAAAAGATAAGTACTTTGTCAAGCAAGATCCGAGTCAGAAGTATATCGCTTGGGGTAAGATAAATCAGCCTATCACAAAAGAGCTTTTTGACAAGCTTCTTAAAAAAGCAAAAGAGCAGCTAAGCGGCAAGGAAATTTTCATCCAAGACGCATTTTGTGGAGCTAGTAAAAAGAGCCAAAAATCAGTCCGCTTTGTCACTGAAGTAGCGTGGCAAGCGCACTTTGTAAAAAATATGTTCATCCGTCCAAGTGAAGCGGAGCTGGCTAAATTTGAGCCTGATTTTGTAGTCTATAACGCTTGTAAAACAAAAAATGATGACTACAAGGCTGATGGGCTAAATTCAGACGTTTTTGTTATCTTCAACGTTGAGGAAAACGTTGCAGTAATCGGTGGCACATGGTATGGTGGCGAGATGAAAAAGGGCATTTTTTCTATGATGAACTACTGGTTGCCACTTGAAGGCAAGCTAAGCATGCACTGCTCTGCAAACGTAGGCGAGAATGGCGATACGGCGCTATTTTTTGGCCTATCTGGCACTGGCAAAACGACACTTTCAACAGATCCAAAACGCAAACTAATAGGTGATGACGAGCACGGCTGGGATGATGATGGCGTGTTTAACTTTGAGGGTGGCTGCTATGCAAAATGTATCAATCTTGATCCAAACAGTGAGCCAGAAATTTACGCAGCGATTAGGCGTGATGCGCTACTTGAAAACGTTGTGGCTGACGAAAAGGGTGTGGTTGATTACAAAGATGGCTCAAAGACTGAAAATACACGCGTTAGCTATCCGATCTATCACATCGACAACTACGAGCCAAGCTCAAGTGCTGGTCATCCAAAAAATATCATCTTTTTAAGCGCTGACGCTTTTGGTGTGCTTCCTCCAGTTGCAAAGCTGACAAAAGAGCAGGCGATGTATTATTTTTTAAGTGGCTACACAGCAAAAGTTGCTGGCACAGAGCGCGGTATAACTGAGCCAGTCGCTACTTTTAGCGCTTGCTTTGGCGAGCCATTTATGCCACTTCACCCGACTGTCTATGCAAAACTACTAGGTGAGAAGATCGATAAACACGGCGTTAATGTCTATCTTGTAAATACAGGCTGGAGTGGCGGTGCTTACGGCGTTGGCAAGCGTATGAGCATAAAAGCAACTCGTGCTTGCATAAATGCGATCCTTGATGGTAGCATCACGAAATGTGAATTTGAAAATTTTGATAAATTTAACTTCGCTATCCCAAAAGAGCTCGATGGCGTCGAGACAAAGCTACTAAATCCTATAAACACATGGACGCATCCGGCTGAGTATAACGCTTCACGTGACAAGCTAGCTAAAATGTTTGTTGAAAATTTCAAACGTTACGAAGATGTAAAAGAGGGCGTTGAGTACGCTAAAGCTGGTCCAAAAGCTTAATTTATATGGCCTTGCAAAGCTTCTTGCAAGGCTAGTTTTTTTAGTTGGCATTTTTGATATTAAAGTATCTTTCTTCTAAATTCCAAGTTCAATTGTTACATTTGTAAATTTATTCTAGTAAATAACAAAATATTAGATATTGCCAAATATATGAGTTACTAATAAAATTTTCCTATTACACTTAGTCTAGTTTTTCTGTGCTTGAACCAGTTATCAAATATCATTTATTGCGATGCTGTTTTTAAAATTTTTATAGGTTTGAGGAGAAGGAAGATCGCATAAATTTAGAATAAAAAAATAAGGGCAAAGTTGCCCTTATAGTTATAAATGTATATTTATGAGTGAAAGTGAAATTCCTCTGGATGATCTAGTGCGTATCTAAATTTATCCATATCTACTTTTTTATCCCAGATAGAAACTATCATGCAGCCAACGGCATTACCGCAGAGATTGCCAACAGCACGCATTTCTGACATAAATTTATCAACGCCAAGTAGCACGGCTACGGTGACGACTGGTATGCCAGTGCTTGGAAGTGCGCTTAGTGTTCCAGCAAGGACGACAAAGCCTGATCCTGTCACGCCAACAGCGCCTTTGCTTGTGATCATTAGTACGATTAGTATACTTATTAGATGCTCAAAGCTTAGCGGGATGTTGAAAGCTTGAGCTAGGAAAATAACGCTTAAACTTAGATAGATGTTGGTGCAGTCGAGGTTAAATGAGTAGCCAGTTGGAATGATAAGTCCAACAGCGCCTCTATTTATACCAGCTGATTCTAGTTTTTGCATAAGTGGCGCAAGAGCTGTTTCACTCGAGCTTGTTGCAAAGACTACCAATACCTCTTTTGAGATAAAGCGCATAAATTTAAAGACATTGATTTTCGCAAAATAGCAGATAACGCCAAGCACCACAAAGATAAAAAAGCAACTTGCAAGTGCCATAACAACCAAAAGCTCCATCATGCCAAGAAGCGTTCCGATACCAAATTTACCGATTAGATAAGCCATAGCTGAAAATGCAGCCACCGGGCTAAAGAGCATAAGCCAACTAAGAAGTTTTAAGACATAGTGCTGAATAAATTCAAGTGGCTTTAGGCAAGCTTGTTTTTTATCATGAGCTAGCAGCGAAAGTACGATGGCAACGATAATAGCCATGAAAAGTACTTGAAGTGTGTTTGATTTTATAAATGGATCAAGTATATGCACGTAAGGAAAAATGTCATCTACTGGCACAGCACCTCTTAAAAGATGAAGTGTATGTGCTACAAACCCACTATTTGCGTCCATATTTGCAGCTTGAGATGTAAATTTAGCCACACTTGAGGCATCAAGCTGAGTGTAGTCAAGATTCATGCCATGTCCTGGACGAAGTGTCTCGCCAAAGATGATACCAACAGCAAGCGCAAGTGTGCTAACTATCTCAAAATAGATAAATGCCTTTAATCCAATAGACCCAAGATCTTTTAGACTCTCAAGTCCAACGATGCCTGAAACGATCGTTAAAAAGATAATAGGGCCGATTAAAATTTTAAGTGCTTTTATAAAATAATCAATGCCTGGCTTGCTTGCTATACCAAGCTCAGGTGCGACCATGCCAACGATAACGCCACCAACAATACCGATCACAACCCAAAAGGCAAGATTGGTAAATAATCTTACGGCAAGGCTTCCTTGCTTTTTAGTATTATTCATAAATTTCCCCTTTATAGGCTTTCTCTGACCTTAGCAGAGATGATCTTATCGCCTTGTCTTATAGCGTCAAGCACCTTTAGGCTCTCATCATCAACACATTTTCCAAAGACTGTATGCACGCCATCAAGATGAGGTTGCTTGCTATGACAGATGAAAAACTGCGATCCGCCAGTATCACGTCCTGCGTGAGCCATGCTTAGGCTACCGCGCTCGTGTTTTACCTTTTGCTTATCGCATTCGCATTTTATCCTCCAGCCAGGACCGCCCGTGCCTGTTCCATTTGGGCAGCCACCTTGGATGACAAAATTTGGTATAACTCTGTGAAAATTTAGGCCATTATAAAAGCCTGATTTTATCAAATGGATAAAATTTGCGACAGCTTGTGGGGCTTCCTCGGCAAAAAGTTCAAGTCTGATCTCGCCTTTGTCTGTCTCTAAAACTGCAAATTTATCTTTTTTAAGCTCATCTAAATTTATGTCATAAACTTTTAATTCATCAAAACGCATATATTTCCTTTTTATTCGATATTTGTATAAACTGCTTGAACGTCATCATCGTCTTCTAGCTTATCAAGAAGCCTTTCAACCTCAAGCATTTGCTCTTCGCTTAGATTCACAGTTTGATTTGGTAAGTATTGAAGTGAAGCTTTTTTAACCACTAAATTTAGCTTTTCGATACCTTCATGAAGTGTGCCAAAATTTGCATAATCACCGTATACAAATAGCGTCTCATCGTCAGCCTCGATATCACTTAGTCCATAATCAATCAGCTCAAGTTCGATCTCTTCGATGTCTGCGCTTGGCTTTTCAAGCTCAAAAACGCTCTTTCTTGTAAACATAAAGCTAAGGCTACCACTTGGCAAAATTTCTCCACCATTTTTGCTAAATATCGCTTTAACATTGGCAACCGTTCTAGTTGGATTGTCAGTCGCACACTCAACGATGATCTGTACGCCGTGAGCTGCTTTGCCATCATAAAAAATAGTCTTAATATCGGCGCTATCTTTGCCATTTGCTCTTTTTATAGCTGCATCGATGTTATCTTTTGGCATATTTTCAGCTTTTGCCGCTGCGATAGCTGCGCGAAGTTTAGGGTTCATATCTGGATCACAACCACCATCTTTTGCAGCTACTGTTATAGCTTTTGCAAGTTTTGGAAATACCTTGCTCATCTTATCCCATCTGGCTTCTTTTGCAGCTCTTCGGTACTCAAATGCTCGTCCCATAAATATCCTTAAATAAATTTTTTACGGATTATAACTAAAAAAATTTTATACTTTTTTAAAACATTTTTAGTTTGCTAGCCAAAGCGCCTAACTTTGTAAATTTAAAAAAAATATTTGGTAAAAATTTAAGCTAAAGGCATATAATCATGCCATGATAAAAAATGCTCAAAAACAAGATGCAAAAATCTGCATAAAACTACTAAATTTAGCGATGGAGGACATCGCCTACAAGCTAAGTGGCTACGACGATCCTGCAAAAAGCGATGAAATTTTAGAAATTTTTTTTAAAAGTGAGACAAATAGACTAAGCTATAAAAATGTCTTTGTCTATAAGCATAACGAGGAAATTATAGCTGCTATGTGTGCTTACTTTGGTGGCGACGTGGAGCAGCTTGATAGAGAAATTTCACAGCATTTAATGGCTCTTGGCAAAGATGACAAGGTAGAAAAAGAGTGTTTTGATGATGAGTTTTATATAGATAGCATCGCTGTTGATGAAAATTTTAGAGGGCAGGGACTAGCAAAAGAGCTCATAAGGCATTCGTTTGTCAAGGCAAAAGAGTTAGGGCATAAAAAGGTTTCATTAATAGTAGATACAAATAAGCCAAAAGTTCGTAAATTTTACGAGAGTTTGGGCTTTAAATTTAATGTCAAGAAAATTGTAAATTTACACGAATACGACCACATGATAAAGGAGATAATATGAAAACATTTGAAGCAAACAATATCCACTGCCAAAATTGTGCAAACACTATAAAAAACGCACTTGAAGATGACTTTGGCAAGATAGAAGTTGATCTTAGCAAAGAGCCAAGACAAGTTAGTCTTGATATAAAAGATGGTGATGTTGAGAAATTTAAGTCTGAAATGGCTGATTTGGGATTTGACATAATAAAAGAGCTCTGATATGTCTTTAAAAGTCAAACTAAATATAGCAGGAATGAGCTGCGTAAACTGCTCAAATGCTATCGAGAAGGTTTCTAAAAAGATAGATGGAGTACTTGAAGCAAATGTAAATTTTGCAAATGCAAGCGGCGAATTTGTCCTAAAAGACGCTAGCGTGCGTGAAGTTTTAGAGCAAAAGATAAAGAAGCTTGGCTATTTTGTGGCGACAAATATTGATGAATTTGAAGCCAAAAGAGACGAGCATATAACTGCGATCAGAAATAAATTTATATTTGCATTTCTAGCGAGCATGGTCATCATGGCGCTTGAGATGTTTGTAAGGCCTAGCGTGGTTGTAAATTTAGCCATTTTAGCGCTTGGCTTTTTGGTGCTAGCTTTTAGTGGCAAAGACTTCTTTGCTCACGCCATAGAGGCTGTTAAAAACAAAAACTACGATATGAACGTGCTTGTAGCTCTTGGAAGCGGCAGTGCATTTTTATACTCGCTTTTTGCTGTGATCTTTTCAGATTTCATCCCAGATGATCTAAAAAATGTCTATGTCTCGGGCGCAGCGATGATAATAGCCTTTGTTTTGCTAGGTAAGTATCTTGAAGAGCGCTCAAAGGCAAAGGCAGGCGACTACCTAAAGACGCTACTTAAAATTTCGCCAAAGACCGCCTTTTTGGTCATGCCAGATGGACATAGTAAAGAGGTAAATGTAAATGAGCTAAAAGTAGGCGACATCGTCATCGTAAAAAATGGCTACAACATCCCAAGTGATGGCGTGATAGTTCAAGGTGGCGCTGAGATAGATGCTTCTATGCTTACAGGAGAGAGCTTGCCAGTTTATAAAGAGGTGGGAGATGGCGTATTTGCCGGCACTCTAAACACAAATGGCTACATAAGCGTCAAGGTGACAAAGAGCTCTTACGAGAGCTTGCTATCTCAAATTTTAAACCTACTAAGCGACGCTAGCTCTAAAAAGATGCCTATCGGACGGCTGGCTGACAAGATAGCAAACATCTTTGTGCCAAGTGTCGTGGCGACCTCAGTTCTTACATTTTTAATATGGATAATTTTTAGTGGAAATTTCGCCTATGCGATCTCTAGCGCGATCTGCGTTTTAATAATCTCATGTCCATGCGCTCTTGGACTTGCTACGCCAATAGCAATAGTAAGCTCGCTTGCACGCGGTGCAAAAGCTGGAATTTTAGTAAAAAATCCAGAAGTTTTAGAGCTAATAAAAGATGCTAAATTTGTAGCTTTTGATAAAACCGGCACACTTAGTAAAGGGCAAATCAGCGTCAAAAGCTCAAATTTAAGCGAGCAAGATTTAGCTCTTATCGCTTCTGCTGAAAATTTAAGTGAGCATCTCATCTCAAAAGCTATCGTTAGATATGCAAAGCAAAAATGTATAGATTTACAAAAGCTAAATGGAAAATTTCAAAATGTTGTCGGGCAAGGCATCATCTATGAGGATGAGAATAATCAGATAATAATCGGAAACGAAAAGCTGCTTTTGGAAAATGAAGTAAGTTTAAATCCGGATGAAAGTAACGCTATAAAAGAGGCTACAAACGATGGAAGCGGCGTCATACTTTGTGCTATAAATAAAAAATTTGTTGGTTTTTTAACGCTTAGTGATGAGCTAAAAGACGAGGCAAGCGATGTTATAAACGAGCTTACAAGTCTAAATTTACAAAGTGTGATCCTTTCAGGCGATGATGAGAAGGTGGTTGCAAGTATTGCCAAGAAGCTAAATGTGAGTAAATATCACGCAAATATGCTGCCTGAAGATAAATTTAATGAGATAAAAGAGCTTACAAATCATGGTGGCGTTATCTTTGTTGGAGATGGCGTAAACGACTCACCATCACTTAAAGAAGCAAGTGTTGGTATCGCTATGAACTCGGGCTCAGATATAGCAAAAGGTGCTGGAGATATCGTGCTTATTAAAAATGATTTGCGTGGAGTGACTGGACTAGTTAGATTAGCAAATGCTACTATGGCAAACATAAAAGAAAATTTATTTTGGGCGTTTATGTATAACGCGATTTGTATCCCGGTGGCTGCAGGCGTATTTTATCCAGTCTTTGGGCTACTTTTAAGCCCAGTTTATGGCTCAATGGCGATGTGTCTTAGCTCTGTTACTGTTGTTTTAAACGCACTTAGACTTAGATATCTACGACTTAAGGATTAAAATTTGAAACTTGGAGAACTTTATAGCGTTGTAGCGGCTGCGCTTGCTGCAAATTTTAGTGGTATTTTGGATGTTTCATCTTTTATGCGTATCAAAAAGACAAATGCGTGGATAACGCAGACAAATAACGAAACAAATAAAAAAGGTAACGAGCTTTATGCCAAATTTATCAAAGATGAAAGTAGTGCTGCTTTATGTGACGATTTTGTCATTTTAAAGTCAAAATTTGAGGCAAGCTACTATTTTTCTTCTGCAAAAGATGATCTAGTTCAATTTTATAAGGCTATAAATTTTCAGCCAAAAATTGGCGAGGTTGATAGCATCTCAAATCAGCTAATTTTAATAGCAAATATTTTAAAAAGCAAAGCATCTAAGGAGTCTATGAAACTTCTTGCAGCTTTTAGTGTCTCATTTTTCTTGCCTTATGCTAAACAGCTTTCAAAAGATATCCAAAAAGACGCAACTAGCAATTTTTATAAATCAATGGGATATTTTTTAGAGGATTTTTGCCTAGTTTTAGAAACTATTATTGGTAAGGCTTAGTTTTAAGCCTGTGCCATTTCTATCATTTGAGTTTTAATGCTTAAAATGTTATTTTGAATGGCTGACTGCTCTAAATTTAAGTAATGAAGCATTTGCATAGAATTACGATCCTTTAGGCTTTGGATGCTTGAAATTTGATGCGAAATATCTAGCTTTTGATCTTGTAATTTTTCTAAGTCCTGTTGTAACTGTATAGCGCTTGCTTTATTAATAATTATAGAGGAAATTTTAGCATCTTCTCTTTGTTCTACATGTACTTCATTGCTTCTAATAATATCTTTCTTGTCATAGCCAGAAGATACTAGTATGCTTGTTTTTGAGCTATTTGAAGAGATAGATGTATAGCCATCATGATAGAAAATGTTTGAGTTCATATTCGCATCTATTTGCATATCATCTTTCCTCTTATAGATTATTTTTATTTTAAACTATATTCAATAGAAAATTAAAATAGTTTTTAAAAAGTTATATTTTGAATTATATTTCTATATCCTTAAAGATAAATTATATTTATAACTTTTTGCAACTTTATAGTTAAAATACCCAGTTAAGTGCTATTTTGTTAAAATCACGCAAAACCAATTAAAGGTAAAGCTATGAAAGAAGATAAAAACGCACATAAAAAGATGTGGGAGGGAAGATTTAGCGAGGCTAGCTCGAAGCTACTTGAGGAATTTAATGCCTCTATAAATTTTGATAAAAATCTTTTTGAAGAAGATATCGCTGGTAGTAAAGCTCACGCAAAGATGCTTGGGGTTTGCGGAATTTTGAAAAAAGATGAGTCAGAGGCGATCATAATGGGGCTTGATGAGGTTTTATCTGAGATAAGAGCAGGTAAATTTGAGTTTAAGTTAGAAGATGAAGATATACACATGGCAGTTGAGAAGCGCCTTAGCCAGATCATTGGAGCTGAGCTTGGAGGCAGACTGCACACAGCTAGAAGTAGAAATGACCAAGTTGCGCTTGATTTTAAATTTTACGTATTGAAGAAAAATTTAGAAATTTCTTTATGTATAAAAGAGCTCATCTCCACGCTTACAAATTTGGCAAAAAACCACAAAGATACGTTAATGCCAGGCTACACACATCTTCAGCACGCTCAGCCAGTAAGTCTTAGCTATCACTTGCTAGCATATGCATTTATGTTTAAAAGAGATTTTGAGCGTTTTGTTAGCTCGTATGAGCGAAACAACCTAAGTCCGCTTGGTTCAGCAGCCCTTGCTGGCACACCGCATAAGATAGATAGAAGCGTGGTTGCAAGTGAGCTTGGCTTTGCAGGTTGCACGCAAAATGCGATGGATAGCGTGAGCGACCGTGATTTTGCGCTGGAAATTTTATTTAACATTAGCGTTTTTATGACGCACGCTTCTAGGCTTTGCGAGGAGCTCATACTTTGGAGCTCGCAAGAATTTGGCTTTGTAAACATTAGCGATGCTTACAGCACAGGCAGCTCCATCATGCCACAAAAGAAAAACCCTGACGTTGCCGAACTCATCCGTGGCAAAACTGGACGTGTAAATGGAAATTTAGTGGCGCTTCTGACAACGATGAAAGGCTTGCCACTTGCTTATAACAAAGATATGCAAGAAGATAAAGAGGGCGTATTTGACAGCGTCTCGACCATTTTAAGCTCGGCTACCATCCTAAACGAGATGATAAAAACAGCTAAATTTAACGAAAAAAACATGCTAAAAGCAACAAAAACTGGGCATCTAAGTGCCACTGATCTGGCTGATTATCTAGTGCGTGAAAAAAATATTCCATTTAGAACGGCGCACTTTATCACAGGCAAAGCTGTCGCAAAGGCTGAAAGCTTGGGATTTGATTTGAGTGAATTAAACGAAGAGCAGCTAAAAAGTGTGGATAAAAATTTAGACGCAAATGCTATTAAATTTTTAGATCTTCACGCTTCAAAAGAGGCGCGTTGTTCGCAGGGCGGTACGGCAAATAAAAGTGTGGAGGAACAAATAGAAATTTTAAATGAGTGGCTAAAAAGCTAAATTTGTGGGGTTATAAAATGAAATTAAAAAGTTTAATATTAAAAAATTTTAGGTCATACAAAGATGAAAAAATACCTTTTCATAGAAATATGAATGTTATTATTGGGCAAAATGATGTAGGAAAATCTACTATATTAGAAGCTTTAGATATTTTTTTTGAAAGCGGTACAATAAAAATAGATACAACCGATTTCAGCAAAAATGCTGGGGATAATAAAATTACTATAGGTGCAGAATTTATAGTTGATGGTGAAAAGGAAATTTTAATAGATGCCTCCAATAAAACAAAGTTATCAGATGAATATCTTTTAATTAACAATAATCTTTTAGAGATATTAAAAGAATTTGAAATAAAAAATGAAAAACTACAAAAGGAAAAAGTATTTATAAAAGCAAAATATCCGAAAGAATATTCCAGCGAGCCGTTAATTAACATAAAAATTTCTGATTTAAAAAAGAGATTGAATAGTAAATTTAGCAAAGAAGAGATTAACGATATAGACAAGCGAACTAATGCTGAAATAAGAAAGGCATTGTACGAGAAGACAAGCGATGAATTCGAAGAAATAAAAATTGATATAACGAAAGAGGATGCCAAAGCCATATGGGAGCAGTTAAAAAAATGGTTGCCTTTATATTTTTTATTTCAGAGCGATAGAGCAAATAAAGATAGCGATGCCGATATACAAAACCCCTTAAAAAGCGCAACAAAAATAGCCGTAGCGAGATTTGAAGAGCAATTTAATACAATAAAAAGTCAATTAGAAGAGGAGCTGACAAGAATAGGCAACGAAACAATAGATAAAATGAGGGAAATGGGGCTAGAAAATACAAATTCTTTAAAACCACAAATCAGTAATAAAAGTTTAGATACCCTATTTTCATTTAGTTTGGAAAGTGACAATGGGATTGCCTTGAATAAAAGAGGAAGCGGTTTTAGAAGAATGGTGTTATTAAATTATTTCAGGGCCGAGGCTGAAAGAAAGCTAGATAGTGATGAAAACAAGGATAAGGATATAATTTATGCGATAGAGGAACCAGAAACCGCGCAGCATCCAAATCATCAAAAAATGCTTATAGAAGCATTGAAAGAACTATCTTATAAAGATAACTACCAACTTATACTTACAACACATACTCCAGAAATAGCAAAAATGGTTGATGAAGAAAATTTGATATTAGTTAGTAAAGCGAATGATGTTGCCATTATAGATAATTCCGACAATAAGCTTAAGATAATATCCAACACCTTAGGTATCCATCCGTTTTTCAATCATAAAATCGTTGTTTGTGTAGAGGGTAAAAATGATATAAATTTTCTCTTAAATGTCAATCAAAATATAGAAGATTTTAAAAACATTATAAATTTAAAAGAAGAGCAAATTGGCATAATACCATTGCACGGAGGAAATTTAAAAAACTGGGTAGATAAGAATTATCTTAAAAATTCAAACATAATTGAGTTTCATATATACGATAGTGATTTAAATTCTGGTAAAAATACAAATAAATATCAAGAAGAAATAGATAAAATAAATTCAAGAAATGATGGGTCGCGCGCCGTAAAAACTAAAAAAAGAGAGATGGAAAATTACATACATAAAAGTTTAATTGAAGAGGAATTTGGGATAGACTTATCCGGTATAGTCGATTACAATCTTGAGGACATTCCGTCTTTTATAATAAGCAGGATGCATGTAGCAAAAACAGAAGAGGCAATCAAGGACATTTTAAACGGCAAGCTTTCGAAACAACTTACAAAAGAAATGCTTGAAGAGCTTGATGCTTTTGACGAAATAAAAGGGTGGTTCGAAAAAATAAAAGAGTTGACTAATATATAAAATATTTTGGAGATTTATAGTTTTATGAAATAAATTTAAATATAATTACGCAAAATCTACAAATTTTAAAGGATGAAAAATGTTTTTTGATGGCAAAAATAAAGAGCTTTCTAGTAAAAATGAAGCTTTACAAAGAGAAAATGAAGCTTTAAAGGCTGAAATTTTAGCACTTAAAAATGAGCTAAAAAACGTTAAAACTTGCGAGCCAAAAGAGCAAGCTAAGGATAAGCAAGAAGCTGTAAATTTATTGCTTTCAAGTTATCAAGATGGTATAAATTTCTTACAATTAACAATGGAAGAAAACCTAAAAATGCTTGAAAGTATAAACGGACTAAATGAAAAGACTTTCAAAGAGACGGGCGAACTCAAGTCGCAAACGGCTGAAATTTTAAACTCGATCGAGCAAGTAAGCCAGATGAGTAATGACCTTTCAAATGACGCATCTTCACTTGACGGAAGCGTAAATTCGATTGTTGAGATTATAAATCTCATTAAAGACATCTCAGATCAGACAAATTTGCTAGCTCTAAATGCTGCTATCGAGGCGGCCCGTGCTGGTGAGCATGGACGAGGTTTTGCTGTCGTGGCAGATGAGGTTAGAAAGCTAGCCGAGCGCACTCAAAAAGCAACACTTGAAGTAGAAGTAAATATAAATGGTCTTAAGCAAAGTGCGAATACAATGATCGAAATGAGTGAGAATTTTTCAAAAATTTCTGCAAATGCTATGAAAATTTTAGGTGGATTTGAAGGAAATATCTCAAGTGTAAATGCAAATACGCAAAATATCCTAAATCAGGCTCTAAATGTTACAAATGAAGTCTATGTAAGCAATGGAAAAATAGATCATGTAAATATGAAGCTAAATGGATATAGAGGCGTACTTTTAAATGAGTTTAATAAGATTCAAGATGTTCACGAGTGTAGATTTGGCAAATGGTATGAAAAAGATGTGAAAAATACTCTTGTAAAAGATGCCAAAATTCTCTCAAGTATCGCAGCTCATCATGAAAATGTTCATCATGGTCTAGAAAAAGCGATGGTTATTTTTGCTGATAAAGACAAAGGAAATCTACCTGGCGTTGAAATATTAAAAGATGTTGAAAACTCAAGTAAAGTAGGTTTTGAAGAGTTGCTTGAAGCTATTAAGTCTGCAAGAAAATAAAATCTTAGACTCATGCTTTGAGTCTAAGATTTATAAGTTATTAAAATGTGCTTTGTGGATCAGCTACGCCTTCGCTCCAGCCAAGCTTCGCTCCGCCAAGTAGGTGAAAATGTAGATGCATAACTTCTTGACCGCCGTTTTCGCCGCAGTTTGTGATGAGGCGGTATCCGCTCTTATCAACGCCCATTAAGGTCGCCACTTCTTGGATAAATTTAGTCATCTCTCCCATTAAAACCGGATCCATCTCTTGGAAATTTTTATAGTGTTTTTTTGGGATGATTAGGATGTGGATCGGTGCTTTTGGGTTTATGTCGTTAAAAGCTAGAAATTTCTCGCTTTCAAGCACTTTGTTGCAAGGGATTTCACCAGCTACGATCTTTTCAAATATGGTCATTTTAGCTCCTTTGAAATTTTGCAAAATTATATCAAAGTGTGCTTAAATTTAGTGCTCTTTATCTTGATTTTAACTCTTTTTCTATAAAATCGACTCAAAAATTTATAAAGGCAAAAAATTGCAAGATTTCGTTAATAAAATCAAAAATGAAATTTCAACGCTTGACGATCTTGAGAAGGTCAGGGTAGAAATTTTTGGCAAAAAGGGCATCTTGGCGCAAGGCTTTGCAAAGCTAAAAGAGCTTGGTGAAGATGAGAAAAAGGAATTTGCAGCAAATTTAAACAAGCAAAGAGATGAGCTTGGCGCGCTTATAGAAGCCAAAAAGGCTGAGCTTAGCGAGCAAGAGATAGATAACAAGATGAAAAAAGAAGCCGCTGATATCACGCTCTTTAACGAGCCTGTTGCTAGTGGGGCGCTGCACCCTGTAATGGCCACGATGGATAAGATAATTGAATATTTTTTAGCTCTAAATTTCTCACTTGAGACTGGGCCGCTTATAGAAGATGATTTTCACAACTTTGAAGCGCTAAATTTACCAAAATACCACCCAGCAAGGGACATGCAAGATACATTTTACCTAGATGATTTTAGACTTTTAAGGACACATACAAGCCCAGTTCAGGTGCGAACTATGCTAAATCAAAAGCCACCTATTCGCATGATAGCGCCAGGCACCGTCTTTAGACGTGATATGGATTTAACGCATACACCGATGTTTCACCAGGTCGAGGCCCTTGTGGTGGAGGATGCTGAGAAAGTTAGCTTTGCAAATTTAAAATCAATGCTAGAAGGCTTTTTAAAGCATATGTTTGGCGATGTTGAAGTACGTTTTCGCCCTAGCTTCTTTCCATTTACGGAGCCTAGCGCAGAGGTTGATATTAGTTGTATATTCTGCCATGGCAAGGGCTGCAGAGTGTGTAAGCAGACTACTTGGCTTGAGGTACTTGGATGTGGTGTCGTTGATCCAAATGTATTTAAGGCGGTTGGCTATAAAAATGTAAGTGGATACGCCTTTGGCCTTGGCGTTGAGAGATTTGCGATGTTGCTTCATAGAGTGCCTGATCTAAGGTCGCTTTTTGAGGGAGATTTAAGATTGTTGGAGCAGTTTAAATGATAATTTCAAAGCATTGGTTAAACGAGTGGATCGACCTTAGCGACGTTAGCGGCGAGACACTTTCAAAGACATTAAATTCTATCGGGCTAGAGGTTGATAGCTATAAAGAGATAAATTTACCAAAGAGTATTGTGGTTGGCTACATAAAAAGTAGAGAGAAGCACCCAGATGCCGATAAACTAAGCATTTGTCAAGTGGATGTTGGTGGAGAGACGCTTCAGATCGTGTGTGGAGCTAAAAATGTTGAAGCTGGTCAGTTTGTGCCAGTCGCACTTATTGGCACGACTATGCCAAATGGTCTTGAGATTAAAAAAGCAAAGCTAAGAGGTATCGAGTCAAGTGGTATGATCTGCTCTTCAAGCGAGCTTGGACTTCCAAAAATAAATGATGGAATTTTGCCACTTGATGAGAGTATCGGCAAGCTAAAACTTGGTACAAGTCTTAGTGAATTTGAGATATTTAAAGATACGATAATCGAAGTTGATGTAACAGCAAACAGAGGCGATTGCCAAAATTTACATGGCATCGCAAGAGAAATTTGTACAGCGCTTGATTTAAATATGAAAGATAGTCACGAAGACGATGAGAGCGAAAATTTACTAGGTATTGGTAGAATAGCTTCTGTGCGAGCAGAGGATAAAGTAAATGGGTCATTTTTATATAAGGCTTTTGAACTAAAAGAGGGACTATATGAAAATCTAATAACTCGCATGCGTCTAGCATTAATAGAGTGCCAAAAGACAAATTTAGTTGAGAGACTGCTTGAATACGCGACATTTTGCACGGGTGTTTTATTTAGGGCTTATGATCACGCTAAACTTGTAAGTGAAGGCGAAAAGGCTGTTTTTGATATAAAAAATGGTGAAAATGGCGAATGCGTCGTTTATTGCGGGGATAAAAATTTAGGCATTGCTGGAATTTACCAAAGTGACGTAGCAAGGATAGATGAGAAGTCAAAAGTGATCCTAGTAGAAGCTAGCTACGTAAAGCCAGATGTAGTTTCAAAAGCTATTTTTGAAAATAAAAATTTACCAAAGGGTGATCAAATTTATCGCTCAAGTCGTGGCAGCGAGCCAAATTTAGCTTATGGCGCGGATTATTTATTCAAAAGACTTGCTAATTTTAAGGATATCCTAAATCTCTTTGCCGGCTCACAGCAGTCGCTTTTAAATACCGAACCTATCACGCTTAGTATCTCTCTTTTTGAGATTAAAAATATGATCGGTCAAGATATTGCTAGAAATGATGTTGTTAAAATTTTAAAGAAACTTGGCTTTGAGATCGCGGTAAACGTTGAGCAAGAAAGCTTTAACGTAAAAGTGCCGTTATTTCGCCATGATATAGTAAATTCTCACGATGTTTGCGAGGAGATCGTAAGGATAGTAGGCATAGACAATATCGCCTCAAAACCACTAAATTTCTCTGAGAAAAATAGGCTAAATAAGACATATTTTGACTATAAAAACGCCCTAAATTTAAGGCGTAGAGCAGCCGATAATGGCTTTTTTGAAAGCGTACACTATGTTTTTGATAGTGAGGACGAGCTTAGTGAGCTAAATTTTAAACCTTGCAAAGTCAAGATACTAAATCCTATAAACAACGAATTAAACACGCTTAGACCGACGCTTGTTAATCACCTTCTAAGCTCAAGCGAGAAAAATATCAAAAACTCGAAACGCTCAGTTAGACTTTTTGAGCTTGGAGAAATTTTTGATGAAAATGCAAATCAGGGCTTAAATTTAGGCTTTGTTGTGTCTGGCCTTTTAAAAGAGCCTACACTAATAAACGGCGCAAAGGGCGAGGAGGCAAATTTCTATGCATTTGCATCGATGGTGCAAAATGTCATAGGTAAATTTGAGCTAAAACCTTGCCAGGGCATCTCATATCTTAGCCCATACGAGCAAGCACACATCTATCAAAATGGCGAAAATATCGGCTATATCGGTAGAGTCGATGCGAGAGTCGAAGCAAAGAGAGATCTGCCAAGAACTTATATTTGCGAGATAGATTTTACAAAGCTCAAATTTGAACCTATTTTGGCTATTCCTTATTCTAAGTTTCAAAGCACCACAAGGGATCTTAGCCTTATTGTGCCTGAAAATTTTGAGGCTGGACGAATTTATGAGTGCATAAGAGGATTAAATTTAAAAGAGCTAAAAGAATTTTTACCAGTTGATATTTATAAAGATGCGAAGCTAAATGGCTCGATCAGTCTTAGTTTGAAATTTACATTTCAGGATATGGAAAAAACGCTTGAAGATGATGATATAAACGCACTTATGGATAAAATTTTAAATGAGCTAAAAGATAAACTAAATATCGGAATAAGATGAAAATTTATCCATTAGACAAAAGTTTAAATTTAACCATAGATGATATTGCTTCGGATAAGTCTATCTCGCATAGATGTGCAATATTTTCGCTTTTAAGCGACAAGCCTTCTTATATTAGAAACTACCTAAGAGCGGGTGATACGCTAAATACTTTAAAGATAGTCCAGCTCTTAGGTGCAAAGATCGAGGACAACGGCTCTGAGATAATGATCACTCCGCCTAAAAAGATAAAAGAGCCAAATGAAATTTTAGAGTGTGGCAACTCAGGCACAGCGATGAGGCTTTTTATGGGACTATTAGCCGCACAGGATGGCTTTTTCGTGCTAAGTGGCGATAGGTATTTAAACTCACGTCCAATGGCTAGAATAGCAAAACCTCTAAACGATATGGGTGCAAAGATAGATGGTGCAAACAACGCAAGCAACGCTCCACTTTGCATAAGAGGGACGAAATTTGAAAGATTTAGTTTTGATAGCAAGATTGCCTCAGCTCAGATAAAAAGTGCGCTTTTGCTGGCAGCTCTTTACTCAAATGGCTGTAAATTTAGCGAACCAGAGCTAAGCAGGGATCACACCGAGCGTATGCTTGCTGGCATGGGAGCTGATATAAAGCGTGACGGCCTAGAGATCAAGCTAGAGCCGATGAAAGCCCCACTTGCGCCACTTGATATAGACGTGCCAAATGACCCAAGCTCGGCATTTTTCTTTGCGGTCGCAGCACTTATCATTCCGGACTCGCACATTATTTTAAAAAATATCTTACTAAATAAAACTCGCATCGAAGCTTATAAAATTCTAGAAAAAATGGGAGCTGAGATAAAATTTCACAAAACCTCAAGTAAATATGAAGATATCGGTGATATCGAGGTCAAATACTCACCAAACTTAAAAGGTGTAGAGGTTAGTGAAAATATCTCATGGCTCATCGATGAAGCTCCAGCTTTAGCCATCGCATTTGCCTGCGCTAAAGGCCAAAGCAAGCTAGCAAATGCAAAAGAGCTTCGCGTAAAAGAGAGTGATAGGATAGCTGTCACGATAAATGCGTTAAAGCAGTGCGGCGTTGATGCTAGCGAGCTTGAAGATGGCTTTATCATAAATGGTTCAGAGGCTAAATTTGCCACGATAGATAGTCACGGGGATCACAGGATCGCGATGAGTTTTGCTGTGCTTGGGCTAAAGTGTGGCATGCAGATAGAGAAGAGTGAATTTATCACCACTTCATTTCCAAATTTTGCTGAAATTTTAAAGAAAATGGGAGCTAAGATTGAAGATTGAGCTTGCTAGTAGTTATGGATTTTGCTTTGGTGTAAAAAGGGCGATAAAGATTGCTGAAAATGCAGGAGATGCTGCGACCATCGGGCCACTCATCCATAATAACGAAGAGATAAACAGGCTTGAGAAAAACTACAATGTAAAAACACTTGAGGGCATAGACGAGCTAAAAGATGAGAAAAAGGCGATCATCCGCACTCATGGCATCACCAAAAACGACCTTGCAGAGCTAAAAAAGAGCGATATAAAAGTGATAGATGCAACCTGCCCATTTGTGACAAAGCCACAGCAAATTTGTGAAAAAATGAGTGAAGAGGGCTACGATGTGGTGATCTATGGTGACATGCACCACCCTGAGGTAAAGGGCGTGAAGTCATATGCCAAGGGTAACGTCTATGTCGTGCTTGAAGAGAGCGAGCTGGAGGGCATTAAATTTAAGCAAAAGGTCGCACTTGTTAGCCAAACGACTAGAAAAGTCGAGAAATTTATGCAGATCGCAAACTACCTTATGCTTCACGTAAAAGAGGTGCGTGTTTTTAATACGATTTGCAACGCAACATTTGAAAACCAAGAGGCTGCTAAAAATTTGGCAAAAAGAGCTGATGTGATGATAATCATCGGCGGAAAAAACAGCTCAAACACAAAACAACTCTATCTAATATCTAAAAATTTCTGCGAAGATAGCTATCTCATAGAAAGCGAAGAAGAGCTTGAAAAATCATGGTTCGATGGCAAAAATTTGTGTGGCATAAGTGCGGGTGCTAGCACGCCTGACTGGATCATACAAAAAGTCGTTGACAGAATCAAAAAAGTATAAAATTTATCCTAGCTAAAGCCACAATTAACTATAATAAGCCAATTTGCCTCTACTGGCATAATAAAATTTAAAGGATCAAGATGGCTGTGAACAAAAGTGTTCAATTAGGAAAAGCAAAAGACGAAGATATTGAAGATATCGATTTTGCTGCGATGTTAGAGGAGTCTTTTAAAAAGACTGAAGAAGATAGTGATGCAAAGATCGTCAGTATCAATGGCGATGAGGTTTTAATCGACGTTGGCAAGAAGTCAGAAGGCATTTTAAATGTTTCTGAGATCACTGACGCAAACGGTAACCTGACGCATAAAGTTGGCGATACGATCAAAGTTGTAATAACTGGATCAAGAAATGGAAGACCTATAGTGTCGCACAAAAAAGCACTTAGAAAAGAGAAGGTTAAAGCTTTCATCGAAGCTTACGATCCTGAAAATTCTGGCGAAATCGACGTAAAAGTAGTTGGAAAAAATAAAGGTGGCTTTATAACTCAAGATGCAAATGGGGTAGAATTTTTCTTACCAAAAACTCACAGCGGCTTTAAAAACGCTGAAGGCGTAATTGGTAAAACATATAAAGTAAGAGTTATAAAAATTGATAAAGAAGAAAATAGCATAGTTGTCTCTAGAAAGAAAATTTTAGATGACGACCGTAAAAAGCGTAAAGAAGCTCTATCAAGCATAGTAGAAAATGATAGCGTTATAGAGGGTACAGTTAAAAAAATTACAACTTATGGTATGTTCGTTGATGTTGGCGGAGTCGATGGACTTGTACATTATAGTGAGATAAGTTATAAAGGCCCAGTGAACCCTAGCTCACTATATAAAGAAGGCGATAAAGTTTTAGTTAAAGTTATCAGTTATGACAACGAAAAACGCCACCTATCTTTATCTATCAAGGCAGCTACTCCAGATCCTTGGGAAGAGATCATAAATGATGGACTAGAGGTTGGTGACACTATCAAAGTTACAGTTAGCAATATCGAGCCTTATGGCGCATTTGTTGATCTTGGAAATGATATTGAAGGATTTTTACATATATCTGAAATTTCATGGGATAAAAATATCAAAAATCCAAAAGATCACATCAATGAAGGCCAAGAAATCGATGTTGAAGTTATTGAAATTGATGCTAAAGGACACCGCCTAAGAGTAAGTCTTAAAAATTTACTTCCAAAGCCATTTGATGAGTTTAAGGCAAAACACAAAGAGGGTGACGTAGTAAAAGGCGTTGTGACAACTATCACAAATTTTGGTGCATTTGTTAGAGTGGGTTGCGTTGAAGGCTTACTACATAATGAAGACGCGTCTTGGGATAGAAACGATAAATGCAAAGATATGTTTAAAGCTGGTGACGAGCTTGAAGTAAAAATAATCAAAATCGATAGTGCTGAACAAAAAGTTTCACTTAGCCTAAAAGACCTAAAACAAAGTCCAGTTCAAGCATTCGCTGATAAATTTAATGTAGGTGATATCGTAAAAGGAACAATTCGCGACATTAAAGACTTTGGCGTATTTGTAGAGCTTGGTGATAACGTTGATGCGCTGATCCGCAAAGAAGATTTAGGTAGTGTAGACGTTAGTACACTTAAGATTGGCGATGATATCGAAGCAGCTATCGCATTTATCGATGAGAAGAAAAATAGAATTCGCCTAAGTATACGCCGTTTAGCAAAACAAAAAGAGCGTGAAGTGTTAAATGAGATCAATGATAATGATGATAAAGTAACACTCGGCGATATTATAAAAGAACAATTACTTTAGTTTAAATGGGCAGACGCGTACTTTTATTAGTAGTTGTCCTGCTATTTGTTATATTGGGTTTGGTTGGAATTTCTCTTGTTAAATTTGCAAGTGTAAATTTCAGTCAAATACCTGAAGAAAATATTACAAATGAGCAAAATTTAACTAAAAACACGACCAGTAATACCAACTGGATGAGTGAGCTAGCAACTATTAGAAAAAGAGATTATGTGCTGCCCGTAAATGAAATTTTTATAGAATACAACCGACCCAAAATAGAAAAACCAAAGATTACTGCATATGAGCTTTTGATAGATAAAAATGATATCTATTCAATGTTTTGTTTGATGCAGACTTTAAGAAAAAGCGAGGTCGATTTTACTGTTGTAAAAGATGGTGCAAAAAGCCAGATATTTTTAAATACTCAAGACTCTAAACTTCTACAAAATATCATTTTGGAACTAAGAGTTTATGATATCCACTCAAGTGTGAGAGAGGTAAAATTATGAAAACTATCATTGTTTGCGATGCAATACACCCAGTAGGTTTTGAGCTTTTGAAAAAAGAGCAAGATATAAACGTAATAGATGCAGTTAATACTCCCAAAGATGAACTTTTAAAAATTTTAGGCGAGGCTGATGTTGCTATAACAAGAAGCTCAACTGAAGTAAACGATGCCTTTTTAAACGCTGGTAAAAAACTAAAAGCTATTGTTAGAGCTGGTGTTGGTGTAGATAATGTCGATATAGAAGGATGCTCAAGGCGTGGCATAATAGCTATGAACGTTCCAACTGCAAACACTATTGCTGCAGTTGAGCTAACAATGGCGCATATGCTAGCTTCAGCTAGATCCCTTGAATACGCTCATAATGATCTAAAGCTAGATAGAATCTGGAAGCGTGAAAAATGGTATGGGGTTGAGCTTTTTAAGAAAAAGCTTGGTGTGATCGGCTTTGGAAATATTGGCTCAAGGGTAGCTGTTCGTGCAAAAGCTTTTGGTATGGAGATCATCGCTTATGATCCATATATTGACCCATCTAAAGTTATCGACATGGGCGGTACTTATACTAAAAATTTTGATGATATTTTAGCATGTGATTTTATCACAATACATACGCCAAAAACTAAAGAGACGACCAATATGATAGGCGCTAAAGAGATCGCAAAAATGAAAGATGGCGTAAGACTTATAAACTGCGCTAGAGGTGGTCTTTATAACGAAGAAGCGCTTTATGAAGGACTAAAAAGTGGCAAGATAGCATTTGCTGGTATTGATGTTTTTACAAGAGAGCCAGCAACTGATCATCCGCTTCTTGATCTAAATAATGTAAGTGTCACCCCACACCTTGGAGCAAATACACTTGAATCACAGCGAAATATCGCAGTTGAGGCAGTCGAGCAAGCTATTTTAGCAGCTCGCGGTATAAGCTATCCAAATGCGTTAAATTTACCTATAAAAACAGAAGATCTACCGCCATTTGTTGAGCCTTATATCGATCTTACAAGCAAGATGGCATTTCTTGCTGCACAGATAAATAAAAGCGTTATCAAGGCCATTCGTATCGAGACTCACGGTCAAATCAGCGAATATGCAAATTCAATGCTAACTTTTGCAATCGTAGGTGCTTTAAAAGAGAGTCTTGGTGATGCGATAAATTATGTAAATGCTAAATTTTTATGCGATGAAAAAGGTATAGTGACCGAAACTAGCCTTGGTGGAGATAGCATTTTTAAAAATAAAATTACCGTTCGCTTAACTACTGAAAATGGCATTGTAACCGTAGGTGGAACGGTGTTTGGTGAAAATCAGCAACGCATCGTAACGATAAATGGATTTAAGACCGACTTTAAGCCAAAAGGTAAGATGATCATCTTTAAAAACCACGACGTGCCAGGCGTTATCGCTCAGATTAGTAAAATTTTGGCTGATGAAAAAATTAATATCGCAGACTTCCGCCTTGGTAGAGATGATCACAATATGGCACTTGCTGTCATCTTGGTTGATGAACATATAAAAGCAGAAACGTTAGAGAGACTAAACGCACTTGAAGCTTGCGTTTGGGCTCAATACGCAGTTATATAAAATTTTGAAAGGATAAAAAATGGCTTCATATTCAATGGGTGATCTAAAAAAAGGGCTAAAGATCGAGATCGATGGCGTTCCTTATAAAATCGTAGAATATCAACATGTTAAACCGGGCAAAGGTGCAGCTTTTGTTCGTGCGAAAATCAAATCTTTTATCGACGGAAAAGTGCTTGAAAAGACTTTTCACGCAGGCGATAAATGCGAGCAACCACATCTTGAAGAAAAAGAGATGCAGTATCTTTATGATGATGGTGAATATTGTCAATTTATGGATACGGTTACTTATGAACAAGTTGCTATTAGCGATGAGGATGTGGGTGATGTTAAAAAATGGATGATCGATGGCATGATGGTTGAAATTTTATTTCACAATGGTAACGCGATCGGCGTTGAAGTGCCACAAGTAGTTGAGCTAAAGATAGTTGAGACTCCACCAAATTTCAAGGGCGATACGCAAGGCGGTAAAAAGCCAGCTACTCTTGAGAGTGGTGCGGTAGTTCAGATACCATTTCACGTACTTGAGGGCGAGGTTATCCGTGTGGATACTGTTCGCGGCGAGTATATCGAGCGTGCGAATAAATAAAGCAGTTTAATCTTTCTTACTAAATTTACGTTTAGTAAGCCTAATTCTTAGCTAAAGTCACTATTTAAAAAGTATTGGCTTTAGCAAAAAACTTCATTTCATACATTGTAAAATTTCAAGTAGCACTAGTATAGAATGCATAAAATTTTTATGCTCGATAAAAATCAAATATGGCCAAACATCAGCTAGTAAAATCTTTAAGAATCAAAAAATATATAAAAAAATAAAAATTCTTAGCGAGATAGACTAATATTTTAATTATAAAATTTTTATATCAAGATAGTAGAATTGCAAGTTAAAAATAGGAAAAAACGAGACGGTTTCCCGTCTCGGTAGCTAGCATTAAGCCGACTTTTCTTTAAGATATTTGTTTATAAGAGTTGTGATCTCTTCACCGTGAGGAAATCTCGCTTCATCATTTCCGATGCGATCTTTCTTAGAAAATATAACATCTCCATCAACCTCGACAATGAAATTTCCACCACCACCTATAACCTTTTCGACTCTTGCATCACTAAAGTTCGCTTTTATTTCATCTTCTACACGAGAAGCTACCGGACGATAGTTTCAAGAGTTGCAGTAAATAATTTTTACTTGCATGCTCTGTCCTTTCTTGTGAAATAAGCCAATATTATATAAAATTTTACTTAACAAATAAAACATATTACTTGAAAGGATAAATTTATGAAAAAAGTTGCTGTGATTTTAGCTGAAGGATTTGAGGAGATAGAAGCACTAACTTCTGTTGATGTTTTACGTAGAGCTGGAGCGATAGCTTCTATTGTTGGGCTAAATGACGTAAACATCAAAGGGTGTCACAATATATGCGTAAAAGCCGACGTAACACTTCGCGAGATGAAAGAGCTAAACTATGATGCGATCGTCCTTCCTGGTGGACTTCCAGGAGCTAGCAATCTAGCAAATGATACAAGGCTCAAAGCAATTTTGCAAAATTTTGATAAAAGCAATAAGCTTATTTGTGCCATTTGTGCTGCTCCTATGGTACTCGAGAGTGCTGGTGTGCTAAAAGATCATTTTGTTTGTTATCCAGGATTCGAAGAAAATGTAAGAAGCGACAAAAGAGGCTACGTGAGCGATAAAAACGTGCTAAAAGATCAAAACATCATCACAGGAAAGGGTCCTGCTTTTTCGATGGAATTTGCACTTTTTATAGTTAAAAATTTACTTGGCGATGAAGCGTATCTTAAAGTAAAGAATGATTTACTTTATAAATAGCTTATAAAGATAAAATAATTTTTTATTTAATTATTCTTTTTAAACTTAAGATTAAATTTTGTTTAGTGATAGTTATAAAAGTTCTATATATACGAGCTTGTAGCTTTTAAGAATATTTTTCAAAAAAATATAATAAATTTTTGATTTTTTACATCTTTTTGACGAAAATTAGCTATTATCACACTAACCGAATAAATCGGTAATTTTTTTAAGGAACACTCCTGTGAATATTTATGTAGGAAATTTGTCGTATAGAACGACAGAGGCAGAATTAAAGGAAGCCTTTGCACAATTTGGTGAAGTAAGGCGAGCAAAAATAGTAAAAGATAGAGAAACTGATCGTTCAAAAGGCTTTGGCTTTGTTGAAATGGACGATGCAAATGAGGGACAAAAGGCTATAGACGCGCTAAATGAAAAAGAACTAGGCGGACGTACTTTAAGGGTAAATGAGGCTAGACCAAGAGATTAATGACTATTTGCCACCAAATGGTGGCATAGCATCCCGTATAGCTCCTACGCCTAGTGGGTTTTTGCATGCTGGCAATGCTTATAACTTTATCCTAACCTATCTTTTGACACGTTCGGTAAGTGGCGTTTTACGCTTACGTATCGATGATTATGATCTTAGTAGATACCGGCAAGAATTTGTTCAAAATATCTTTGATGTTTTAGAATTTTTAGGGCTTGAATATGATAAAGGGCCAATTAGCGTAAGTGACTTTGAACGTAATTTTAGCTTTAAAGTAAGAGCTAAAAGATACGAAGATATACTTGAAAAACTGGATGAAATTTATATCTGCGAATGTTCTAGAACTACAAAGTGTGCCTATAAAAACGGCATTTACACTAAAATATGCAAAGATAAAAATCTTAAATTTACAAAAGATAAAACCGCCATTAGGTTAAGCATTGATGAATACGATGAGCTAGGTAAGGTTGTCGCAGTGCAGATGGGTGATTTTTTGATTTATAAAAAGGATTTTATTCCGGCTTATAACCTTGCAAGCGTGATAGATGACGAGGATATGGGCGTAAATTTGGTTATTAGAGGAGAAGATCTGCTGCCTTGCACACTAGCTCAAAGATACCTTGCAAAAAGGCTAAAATTTGGTTTTGGAAAGTGAGCCTTTTTAGATGAAATTTTCACTTTTGCTAAGCGTGTAGAGGCTGTACGGATTTTGTTTTTGGACAGGGGTTCGATCCCCCTCGCTTCCACCATCTTACTTTAAATTTTTCTTAGATTTACTTACTTTTTAAAATAATATAAACTAAAATAACACAACTCATATAAACAAAGGAGAGGGATATGTTTTGGGGATTTGATTATGCTGACGATTTTAACGAAGGCTTTGCTCGGGTTCGAAAAGATTACAAATGGGGTTATATAAATACTAAAGGTGAGCAGATCGTAGAGTGTAAATTTTATTATGCTGACGATTTTAACGAAGGTCTTGCTATGGTTAAAAAAGATGGCAAGTATGGATATATAAACACCAAAGGTGAGCAAGCCATAGAGTGTAAATTTGATGGTGTTGGTGATTTTAACGAAGGTTTTGCTATAGTTGCAAAAGACGGCAAGTGCGGATATATAAACACCAAAGGCGAACAGATCATAGAGTGTAAATTTGATGAAGCATGCGACTTTAAAGAGGGCTTTGCTATGGTTAAAAAAGATCGCAAATGGAGTTATATAAACACCAAAGGTGAGCAAGCCATAGAGTGTAAATTTGATGGTGTTGACGATTTTAACGAAGGTTTTGCTATAGTTGCAAAAGACGGCAAGTATGGATATATAAACACCAAAGGTGAGCAGATCATAGAGTGTAAATTTGATGATGCTCGGGGTTTTAACGAAGGCTTTGCTCGGGTTCAAAAAGACGACAAATGGGGTTATATAAATACTAAAGGTGAGCAGATCGTAGAGTGTAAATTTTATTATGCTGACGATTTTAACGAAGGCTTTGCTCGGGTTCAAAAAGACGGCAAATGGGGCTATATAAATACCAAAGGATGTTTTGTCATTTTTGACGAAAGCAAAAATGAGATAGAAGTGTTTGATAAGGCTATAGACATGTCAAATAACATTTTCTACTTATCGCGGCTAGATGATAAATTTGGACTTTTGGATGAAAACTTTAATGTCGTTGTCAAAAATAGCATTTATGGTGAATTTGAGGTGCTTCAAAGGATAAATGAAACTACTTTTTTGATAAAAATAGCAGAGAGAGAACTCTTTGTGGATAGCGAAGGGAATTTCAGATAAACTAGCTATAAAAAGCTTTACCAGCCAGTTAAATTTAACTTGGCTGGTTTTTTATCTAAGTTTTGTCTCAAAAAATGTGCCAAAAAGCGAGTTTATGCCTTGCTTTGTAAATTTCTCCATTATCTTTTCGAGCTGCGGTTTTTCTTGCCAGACGGGCTCATCTACGAGGCTCATTTTAGCTAGCTCATTTTGAGCGTCTATGTAGCTGCCAAGGCTATCTATTAGCCCTATTTTTAGGGCATTTTGTGCTAAAAAGACCCTTGCATTTGCCCACTCGTCTTTTTTCTTGATATCTAAATTTCTAGCCGCTGCCACGTCGCTTACAAAGAGCATGTAAGCGTCATTTACGAGCCCTTGTAAGCTCTCGCGCTCCTGTTTGCTCCAGCTCCTCATAAAAGTGCCAGCCTCTTTAAACTCGCCAGCCTTCACCACCTGCTCGCTCACGCCTAAATTTTTGGCTAAATTTTCGATGTTTGCCCCTTGCATGATGACGCCGATAGAGCCGATGAAAGCGCCTGGGTTTGCGATGATGGCGTCGGCATTTACGCCGGCGTAGTAGCTGCCACTTGCCATGTTGCCAGCAGCGTATGCGAGCACTTTTTTGCTCTCTTTTAGTCGCTTGACCGCCATGGCTAGCTCCACGCTCGGGCTTAGTGCGCCGCCTGGGCTGTCGATGTAGAGCAGCACGCCTTTGATGTTGCTATCAGCTCTTGCCTTTTCGAGCTCGTCTAAAATTTCGCTAGTATCTACTATCGTGCCAGTGATGTCTATGCGAGCTAAATTTGGCTCTTTCATCTTGCCATTTGGCGCAAATATTAAAAATAAGATCAGTAAAAATATGAGTGCCTTAAAGTAGCTATTTATAAATTTAAAAATTCCCAAAATTCCCCTAAAAATAAGCCTTAAAATTTGCAAATTTTGCCTCCGATATATAGTTTTTTAGTCTCGTTTGTGTGAAGTATGAGCTGTAATATTAGCTCACTGTCATCGCACTCTAGGTCGTTATAGATGGCCAGATCGGCCGCACGTCCAGCTCTTATCTCGCCGTTATTCGTCCTAAGTGCCTTTGCGCCTTCATGCGTTGCAGCGACAAAAAGTCTGGTGGCAAGCTCGTTTAGATTAAGGCTAGCGTGGGTAAATAGGGCGGCTCTTAGTTCATGCCAGAAATTTAGGCTGATATTTGAGCTAAGACCGTCTGTGCCGATATTTAAGCTCACATTGTTTTTGAAAATTTCTTTTAAATTTAGCGCCTTTTTGCCAAGTAGCCTGTTTGAAACGGCGCAGTGTGTAACGCTATGATGAGGCTTAAATTTAGCAAAATCACTCACATAAACGCAGTGCGTAAATAGCGTATTTATCTCACGAAACATCTCAAAATAGCTCTTAGCGTCATACATCGGCCTTGGATCTGGGCTAAATCTTAAAAGATGTTTTTTAAAGCCACCACTGCCACGTTCTAGCCACTGCTTTTCAGCCTTGCTCTCTAAAAAGTGTGTGCTTACAAGTAGCTCATCTTTTTTAGCCATTTCAAGGGCAGCTTTGGCAAGCTTGGGGTGCACAGAGTAGGGCGAGTGCAGCGAGATGGCTGGGGTGAAATTTTTGTTTTTATAGCCCTTTGTCTTTTCAAATTTGGCTAAGAAATTTTGCAAATTTTGTTCGCACATCTTCTCGCTTGAGCCTAAAATTTCACTAAAAAGCACGACTTTTAATGGGCTGCTGGCTAAAATTTCAAGATCCGAGCCAAAGCTAGAGATCTCGCCAATAGTGCAAACTCCACTTTTAAGCAGTGAATTTATAGCCCCGTTCATCGCTTTTTTGGCGTCCATTTTAGCTAGCTCGCCGCCTTTATCGACGATAGAGCCAAGCCACTTTATAAAGTCGCCATATTTTAGCGTGCTAACATTTGAGCTAAACTCCAAATGAACGTGCGTATTTACGAACGCTGGGGCGATTACGCTCTCACCAAAGTCGTAAATTTTTGCATCTTTAAATTTTTTTTGCGCCTCTTTTTCGCTTGTAATTTCTAAAATTTTATCATTTTCAATAACAACACAAGAATTCCTTAAAATTTTTGGATTTTCTCCGCCAGTGATGATCTTTTTTGCTTTTAAAATTTCCACATTTGAGCCTTAAATTTTTGTTATTGTAGCGAAAATTTAGGAACGAAAATGTATAATTTGGGCTATTTAATTAAAAAGGAGTGACATGGATAAGAAGCTAAAAATAATGGTTATCCAAGGCCCAAATATCAACATGCTTGGCGCTAGAGAGCCAGGAATTTATGGCGTTATGAAGATGGAAGATATCCACTCTCAAATGAAGATTGTCGCCGATCAAAATGACGTTGAGATCGAGTTTTTTCAAAGCAACCTTGAGGGCGAGCTAGTCGATAAGATCCAAGAGTGCTTGGGCGATGCTGACGGCATCATCATAAACCCAGCCGCTTACACTCACACCTCTATTGCTATCCGTGATGCGCTAAGTGCGGTTGCACTGCCAGTTATCGAGGTGCATATCAGCAACGTTTATAGAAGAGAAGAGTTCCGCCACAAAAGCCTCATCGCACCAGTTGCGGCAGGTCAGATCGTAGGCTTTGGACCAGTTGGCTATCATTTAGCGATGATAGGCATGCTTCAAATTTTTGAGCAAATCAAAGCAGTAAGAGCAAATCAAAAAGCACAATGAATTTCATCTTAAAGGACGAAAACGCCGTATTTTACGAGTGCGGTTATAGCTGTGATAATGAGTTTTTGCTATGCGTTGATGGCGTGAAATACTTTTTTACGGATGCGAGGTATTATTTTGAGGCAAAAAGCTGCGTAAATGCAGGCGTGGTCGTTCTTTTAGTGCAGAGAAATTTAATAAGCGAGGTCAGGGCATTTTTAAGAAAGATGAAGCCAAGTAGCCTCGTTTTTAACCCTGATGAGCTAAGTATCAGCGAGTTTAACGCACTTAGCAAAGGTTTTAAGATAAATTTCAAGCCAAAGGTAAATTTTTCTAGGCTAAAGAGAATTTGCAAAAGCGAAGATGAGATAAAAATTTTAAAAAAAGCTAGCGAATTTGGGGCGAAATGCTTTGATGAATTTGCTAAATTTGTGCGTGAAAATGGCGAAAGAATGAGTGAGAAAGAGCTTCATTTTAACGCCTCGCTCATTTTTAGGCAAAAAAACGAGCTAGGTCTTAGCTTCGATCCGATCGTGGCGATAAACGAAAATGCCGCAAAGGCGCATGCGCTACCTGGGGATAAAATTTTAAAAAGGGGCGATTTGCTACTACTTGATGCTGGAGTTAAATTTAAGCGATACTGCTCTGATCGCACCAGAACTGCTTGCTTTGATGAAAATTTTAACTTCTCAAAGGAGCAAAAATTTAAAAATGCCAAAATGCAAGAAATTTACGAGATCGTAAAAGAGGCTCAGGCTGCTGCGATAAAGGTCGCAAGAGCTGGCGTTAGGGCGTGCGAGATAGACCTTGCAGCAAGAAACGTGATAGCAAAGGCTGGATATGAAAAGGCCTTTTTCCACTCGACAGGACACGGCGTGGGTGTCGATATACACGAGCTTCCAGTCATCTCAGCAAGGAGCGAAACGCTCATAAAAGAGGGCATGGTCTTTAGCGTGGAGCCTGGAATTTATCTAGAAAATGAATTTGGTGTGCGCATCGAGGACGTAGTGGTCGCAAGAGAAGGTGGGTGCGAAATTTTATGAGGCTAGCTGGAGCAAGAAAGATCGTAAAAAGCCGTTTTTGCCCTAGTTTTTTTCAAAAAAGAGATGAGTTTAAGTATGAGGCGCTAGTTGGCATGGGTGGCAACATCGGTAATAGCGCAAAGAGGTTTGATAAATTTATAAGAGTGGTTAGTGAAGATAGGCGTTTTCACGTAGTTGAAGTCTCGCCGATCCTTATAAATGCGGCGTTTGGTTATGAAGCGCAGGATGATTTTAGTAACGCTGTTATAAATTTACAAACATCTATGAGCCCTAGAGAAACTCTAAAAATTTTGGGGCACTATGAGAGTAAATTTAAGCGTATCAGGACATTTAAAAATGCGCCGCGCACGCTTGATCTGGATATTTTGTATTTTAGTAAAAAAGTCTATAAAACGCCGCGCCTTATCGTTCCACACCCAGGAGCCGATAAGAGGCTTAGCGTGATCGTGCCACTAGGGCTTATGAGAGGTTAAAAGGATATAAATGGCTACAAAATTTCATACTTTTACAGGCGAGAGCACTATTGAGGCTTTAAAAAAGGCTCAAGAAACGTGTGGTGAAAAGGCCATACTAGTTACTACAAAACAAATTCAAGCCAAAACGATAAACAAAAAACCACTTTATGAAATTTTAGTAAGCGTCGAAGAAGACGACGTAAAGCAGCCCACAAAACCAAATACAAAAGCCATAAATTACGAAAATGCCTACTCTAAATTTAATAAAAACTATGAACCTGCTAAGCCAAAATTTGAGATAAAAGAAGAGCCGGCTAAATTTGAGGCAAAGACAGCTTCGCCCGAGCCTTATGATCCAAATGAGAGCGTGCTTTTAAATATCTCGGCTGCTGCAAAAGAGATAAGTACAATTGCAAATGTCGATATGAACGAGATCAAAGAGCCAAATACAAACGGCATGAATAAAAAAATAGACGACGTAGCAAAGCAAGTAAGCGCACTAAGCGAGAAAATAGGGCTCATAACCGACATGATCTGGGACGAAAAAGCCCCAAATCGCAATAATCTATCGATCCCGCCAGAGTTTGCTAGCATCTACAAGCTCGCAAAACAAAGTGGAATGAAAGAGGAGCATCTAGAGGCGATCATGCAAACGACGCTTGAAAATTTGCCAGTTTCTATGAAAAGCAACCCAACCGCAGTAAAGAGATACTTCTACTCGCTTTTGCGAAATATGCTGCCATGCAGAAAAGAGCCAAGCGATAAAAAACAACGTATCATGATGCTAGTTGGTCCAACCGGAGTTGGTAAGACTACGACTCTTGCAAAGCTAGCGGCTCGTTTTGCTTATGGCAATGAAAAGCGCTATAAAACAGGCATCATTACGCTTGATACGTACCGTATCGGAGCGGTTGAACAGCTATTTCAGTATGCAAAGATGATGAAGCTACCTATACTTGATGTCATCGAGATAGATGACTTTCAAAATGCTATCAAACAGCTTAATTATTGTGATGTGATACTTATTGATACGACTGGAAATTCTCAGTATGACAAAGAAAAGCTTGAAAGGCTTGATAAATTTTTAAAGCATAGCGGCGCAAAGATTGATGTAAATTTGGTCCTTTCGGCTGGCTCAAAAGTCGAAGACCTTATGGAAATTTATAATGGATTTTCATTTTTAGATATCGACACGCTCATAATCACAAAATTTGATGAGACAAAAATTTTTGGTAACGTCTTTTCGCTGATATATGAGACAAACACGCCTGTTAGCTACTTTAGCGTGGGGCAAGAGGTGCCTGATGATCTTGTGGAGGCGAAGAGCGAATTTTTAGTAGAGTGCGTGTTTGATGGCTTTACAAAACAAAAGGCTAGCGATGAATAATCAAGCACAAAAACTAAAAAATTTAGTCCAGTCTCAAAGTAAGAGCAAAAATACGCATTTTATTGCGATAACTAGCGGCAAAGGCGGTGTTGGTAAGAGTACGATAAGCGCAAATTTAGCAAATGTTTTATCAAAAAATGGCTACAAAGTAGGACTATTTGATGCTGACATCGGCCTTGCAAACCTTGATGTGATCCTAAATGTAAAAATGGGTAAAAATTTACTTCACGTGCTAAAGGGCGAGTGCAGCCTAAAAGATATCTTGATACCTATAAATAAAAATTTGATCCTTATCCCTGGCGAGAGTGGTGATGAAATTTTAAAATTTAACAATCAGTTTTTATTTGAGAGATTTTTAGATGAGGCAAGCGAGCTTGATGAGCTTGACTTTTTGATAATTGATACTGGAGCTGGCATAGGTGGTAGCACGCAGCTATTTTTAGAGGCAGCTGATGAGGTCGTGGTGGTAACCGTGCCTGATCCTGCGGCGATAACTGATGCATATGCTGTGATAAAGATCGTTTCAAGGTTTAAAAGTAGCGAGCTTTTACTGTTAAATATGGTAAAAAATGAGGCCGAGGCGACAAGAATTTATGAAAATATAAAGCGAGTGGCTAACGCAAATATCGGACCTAGTTTAATTTTAGATCTCGTAGGCTACGTAGCTTCTGATAGAAGCGTAGCAAGGAGTATAAAGCAAAGGACGCTCTTTACAGATGATGCTCCATATGCTGATCCTAGCGTACAGATCAAGCAGATAGCTTCGAATTTGCTTTATAGGTTGGAACGAAAAGTGCTTAACGATGAGCAAAGCAGGAGCTTTGGGGGCTTCTTTAAGCGTTTGATAGAACAATTTTGATGGAGATTAAGCTTTGCGTGCAGAAAATTTTATAGCATTTTTTACGGTTTGTGGTTTTTTTGTAGGTATAGTTTTTACCTTGTTAAAGGTGAGTGAGCCTATCGAAATGCTAGTTTATACACTAGTTATTACTTTGTTTTTTTATCTTATAATTCACATTGTTATCATGAACTACATCGATGTGAAAAGGGCTTTAACTAAAATTTTTGACAAACAAAAACACGAAGAGATCGCAGACTATCTCATCTCTGAGCTAAATACTAGAGAAAAGCGTATGGAAAATATAATGGTAAAAATGACTGCTGAAAATTTTGATTCTGGTAAACGAAATGCACGAGTTAAAGCAAAAGCAGCTTAACGCTTATAAAAACACGATAAAAAAAGAACAAGACGAGATTGTCTTAAAATACATGCCAGCATTGCGTGCAATGGCGTTTAGATTAAAGGAGCGTTTGCCATCAAGTATAGATGCAAATGATCTGATAAGTATTGGCGTTGAAGAGATGATAAAGCTTAGCAGGAAGTATGACAAAGAGCAAAATGACTCTTTTTGGGGGTATGGTAAGAAGAGAATTTATGGATCTATGCTTGATTATCTAAGGACGCTTGATGTTGTTAGTAGAAGCGATAGAAAGCTAGTAAAGAGCATAAACAGCGAGATAGATAACTACTTTAATGAGCATGAAGAAGAACCAAGTGATGAGTATTTAGCTGATAAATTAAATGAAGATATCGAAAAAATAAGAGAGGCAAGAGGTGTTAGCGGTATCATAACTATTTTGCCAATAGACGAGCAAATGGAGCTAATTGGTCAAAGCGATGTCGAGAAGAGCATTGAAAGAGAAGATCTTATTTTAAAAATAGAAGAAGCTTTAAAAGATTTTGACGAAAGAGATCAGATGTTGGTTCAGCTTTATTATTATGAAGAGCTAAATTTAAAAGAGATAAGCCAGATCATGAATATCAGCGAGAGTAGAATTTCACAAATTCATAAACGTTTGCTTGATCGTATCAGGCGTAGCTTGGGGGTTTAATGGCTGATATTTTAAGTCAAGAAGAGATAGACGCGCTACTTGAAGTTGTTGATGAAGACGGCGATACGAGTAATATCGAGGTTGAAGAGAGATCGCAAGGCGAACAAAAGCAGATTATTATTTATGATTTTAAGCGTCCAAACCGCGTTAGTAAAGAGCAGCTTCGTGCGATAAAAGGTATCCATGATAAGCTTGCTAGAAATTTAGCTAGTCAAATTTCTAGTGTTATGAGAAGTATTGTTGAGATCAGACTTCACAGTGTTGATCAGATGACTTATGGCGAATTTTTGATGAGCTTGCCAAGTCCAACTAGTTTTAATGTCTTTTCTATAAAACCGCTTGATGGAAACTGCGTTTTGGAGATAAATCCAAGCATTGCTTTTCCGATGATAGATCGTTTGCTTGGCGGAACTGGTGAAAATTTTGAGGCAAATAGAGAACTAACCGACATTGAAGTAAATTTGCTTGATGCGGTGCTTAGAATGATCATGCAGCGTCTTAAAGAGAGCTGGTCAATGATAACTGATATGTACCCAAATGTGGAAGCAAAAGAGAGCAGTCCAAATGTCGTACAGATCGTCTCTCAAAATGAGATCGTCATCATGGTCGTTATGGAGATCATAGTTGGTGGCTCAAGCGGTATGATAAATTTATGCTATCCGGTTATCTACCTAGAACCGATACTCTCACGCCTTGCAAACAGGGACATTATGCTTGGTGAAACAAGTGCAAAAAAGAGCAGAAACAAAGAGCTAAAAACACTTATCGGACGAGCAGAAATTTTATATGAAGCCATACTTGGCAAGTCGATCATCAGCGTAAATGAGTTTTTAAATTTAAAAGAAGGCGATATTTTAAGGCTTGATAGAGGAGCTGATGATAAGGCGATCGTTTGTATAGATAAAAAAGAAGTTTTCTTGGCTGAGGTCGGACTTCATAGATTTAGAAAATCTATAAGAATTGAGCAGTTAATACGCTCCGATAAAGATGAGATCAAAAACATCCTAGAAAAATATGAAGAAGAGAGAAAAGCAAAACTAATGGCCTATGAAGCCAACGAACGCAATATGGAAGAAGAAGAGAGTGACGAAGATGATGAATGATTTTTTTAATATATTTTCTAATGAACTAAAAGCTACTATCGAAGGGCTTACAGGTAGAGCTCCAGAGGTTGGTGAGAGAAACGAATTTGATGCACCAACACAAAACGGTATAAAGCCTCCAGTGGTAATGGCTAGCGTTGCTTTAAGTGGCGATATCAATGCTAAAACAGAGATAGTATGCACTCCGGTTTTAATAAGTGCCATTAGCGAATGGATGATGGGCGAAGAGGAAATTTCAAAGAATGAAAATTTAGGCAGTGATGAGCTTGACGCTGCAAAAGAGATATTTTCAAACCTTTTTAGTGCTTTTAGTACATCTTTGGGCGCTCAAAAGGGTATGCCAAAGATAAATTTTGAAGTAATAAATGTAAATTTTTTAGATGAAAATTCTTCGCTTGATTTTAGTGTTTATGAAAAGCTATTTTTATTTAATGTCAAAATCGAAGACTTAAGCGAACATATCGGTTTTGCTTGCGATCATTCGTTGATGAAATTTTTTGAGCCAACAAAGACTGAAGCACCAGCTACACCAGCGAGCACCCCTCACGTAGCTAAGGGCGATTTTAGCGCTGAAGAGATGAGAAATATCGGTCTTATAATGGATGTTAGGCTACCTATTCGTGTTCGTATCGGCTCAAAAAGAATGCTCTTAAAAGATGTGCTTACCATGGATATTGGCTCAGTTATTGAGCTAAATCAATTAGCAAACGATCCACTAGAAATTTTGATCGGCGATAAGGTAATAGCCCTTGGCGAAGTTGTAATAATTGATGGAAACTTTGGCATCCAGATCACTCAGATAGGCTCAAAACGCGAGAGGCTTCAACAGTTAAAATAATGAATAATGAATTAGTTAGTGATCTTTTAAATTTTCCAAACGTCTTAAAATATAAAAATAAAAATGTTACCTTCTTTGGCTCGGCTAGATTTGATGAAGAAAATTTCTACTGCAAAAAGGCTTATGAACTAGCTTATAAGCTAAACGAGCTGGGATATGCCATCTTAACTGGTGGCGGAGACGGCATAATGAGAGCCGCAAACAAGGGTGCATTTGATAGTGCAAAATCGCCAAGCATAGCCCTAAATGTGAGACTTCCGTTTGAACAAAATACAAACCCTTACGTCACAGCAAAATATCTCTTTTCAAATTTAAGCCCAAGAAAATTTGCACTTACCGATCGTTCAGTCGCATTTGTCGTCTTTCCAGGTGGCTTTGGCACTCTTGATGAACTTTTTGAAATTTTAGTACTTGCTCAAGTTGGTAGTAAAAAAGTAAAAATTTTTCTTTTTGGGAGTGAATTTTGGCAAGGGCTTGATGAGTTTATAAAAAATACGCTAGTTAGCCAAAAAACAATAAAAAAAGAAGATATAAATTTATACAAAATCACCGATGATTTAGAGCTTATTGTAGATGAAATTTTGGCTATTTAAAAATAAGATATAAAATATCCCCTTTTAAATTTCAAAGAGGTAAAAATATGAAAATAATGGTCGCAATGAGCGGTGGTGTAGATAGCACTATGACGGCTAAATTTCTGCAAGAAGCTGGTCATGAAGTGCAAGGTTGCTATATGATGCTGCATCAAAAGCCAGGATATCACGAAGAAAATATCAGAAAAGTAAAAAAAGTAGGCGAGTATCTTGGCATAAAGGTACATATTTTGGATCTTCAAGATAAATTTAACGAGTTTGTCTATGATCCTTTTGTGAAGCTCTATAAAGAGGGCAAGACGCCAAATCCTTGTGCTTTGTGTAATAAATTTATAAAGCTTGGTGCGTTGCTTGATTTTGCAAAGGCAAATGGCTGTGAGAAGCTTGCTACTGGGCATTATGTGCAAGTTATTGATGGATTTATAACATGCGCAAAAGATCCTAGCAAGGATCAAAGCTACTTTTTAGCCCAAGTGCCAAAAGAGATATTAAAAGATGTTATTTTCCCGCTTGGGGATAAATTTAAAAAAGATATAAAAGAGCTTGCAAGAAGTGTAAAAGTGCTTGAAGAATTTGCTACGCAGGCAGAAAGTAGTGAAATTTGCTTTGTGGAAGATACTTATATCGAAGTTTTAAATAAGCATTACAATACAAATTTGCCAGGAAATGTAGTTGATAAAGACGGCAAAATAATCGGCCGCCACCAAGGCTATATGCACTATACTATCGGTAAACGCCGTGGTTTTGAAGTTTTTGGTGCTCATGAGCCACATTTCGTTATAAAGATAAATGCCGATAAAAACGAGATCGTTGTTGGGACAAAAGATGACTTGGCTCAAAAGGTAGTCGAGCTTGAAAACGTAAATTTGTTTATAGATAAAGATAAATTTGAGTGCGAAACTAAGATAAGATATAGAAGCCCTAAACTTGATACTTTTGTTGAGGTTGATAAAGAGAATAAAACGGCGAAACTAACGCTAAATCAAAATGCGCTTGGTGTGGCGCAAGGTCAGCTTTGTGTTATGTATGATGGCGATAAGGTTATTGCAAGTGGATTTATAAAAGGCTAGTTTTAGCCTTTTATAAAAATTTATTGGGCTCTGTGCGATTTTTTCTAAATTAAGCTAAAATTTATTGACAAAACATATCTTTTCGTCTATAATACGAGCTCTTTTCAAGTGTTCCGGATTAGCTCAGCGGTAGAGTAGGTGACTGTTAATCACTTGGTCGCTGGTTCGAACCCAGCATCCGGAGCCATATATACTCAAAAATCCCTTTTAAGCCCCAATTTTACCGATATTTCAAGAACTTTAAGTTTTTTAGTTTTATAAAATTTGTTCCCTATTTGTTCCCGAAATTTTTTAATATTCCAATTTCTTACCAAGCTTTCTAAGTTAATCTAAGATACTTTATTTTTGTTTTTAAAAATACGAAAATAATTTTTTACTCTCAATTACTCTAAAATACCCTAAGGAACCATAGGGTATTAAAAATTTTTCGAAAATTACTTAAAAATCGTTCAAAAATGCAAAAGTAAACGAAAAGTTGCTGCAATTAGTTATGTAAGAACTAAGCAAAAGGAGAAAAATAATATGCTTAATGAACTATATAACGACGTAGAGTACAAAACGCTTCTTGAGCACATATCTAGCCAATATAAAGGAAAGGTGGTTTTAGACAGAAAGCAAACCGCAGCGGTTCTTGGTATTGGTATATCCACTCTTGATCTTCGCATATCACAGGGCAGGGATATTCCGCGTTATATCAAAATGGGAGATGCAAAGAATTCTCACATAGCGTTTGCGATAACTGACATTGCGACTTATATTTTTCAAAAAAGGGTTAAAACATGCTCTTAATTTCTATAGTAGATAATAAAGAAAAGGACTAAAAATGAGTAATGCCCTTCAAATAGGCGGACACAGCCTAGTTCTTTGTGTAAGAAGCGAATTCTTGACGCTCAAAAAGGCTATTATAAGGTATGAGCACAATGTTAGAGAGGTTAAGCACGCCTCTAAGATCGGATATCTTAGGGGTAACAGCCGAAATAATAGATACATAGTGCTTAGCGAGTATAACAACAACGGCCACATGCGAGAGATCGCAGCCGGAGATAAAGAATTTAGTGATAAGAAATATATAAAAGCGCTTTTGAGAAAGTATCACGAAAAGATGAAAGTCGACTACGAAGCCCAAACTAAAATTTATAAAAACGGTAGAGTAGTAAAGAATCGTTGGCGAGAAAATATGGTCGGGTTTTCCGAAATAGTCATAAGTTTCGGTACTGATCGAAATAAAGAACCCAAAGAAGGTTTAAGCCAAACCGAGACAAATTTTATCAACGCCCAAGTTTCGCTTGACAGAGTCCTTAAATTTGTGAGATCATACTGCGCAAAATACGGCGTAAAGTGTTTATTGATTAGCGAGCACAACGACGAAAAGACTGAGCACTATCAACTGATTTTTACGAATTACCAATTTGAAAACCATAAAAATCTTAGGTTTAACGGCAAAGGCGAAACGCTAAAATTCGGTAGAAGCATGCAAGAAATGGGCGGTATAGCATTTGATGGTGTCGCTCTAAGAGGCGAAATAGGCAGCAAGGCAAAGCATAAGAATTTAATAAGAATGCACCTAGACGAAAAAGAGTTTAACGACAAGTAAGATCTAAAAAATTAAAAGCTCAATTAAACTTAAGCGGATTCTCTCTTATCAATTTTAATAGTTTTTGATATAAGTTTTCCTGTGTAGTTTTAGTATTATATCTAAATTCGCACTCTTTAAGACGAAGCAAGAAATTCTCTTTCTTAATGCCTTTAAATTTAGATAATCTATGTTTGACATATCCTCAAAAGTTTTCTATACCGTTGATATGATTTTTACCATTTGCTAATTCATTTTTAGAGTGCTTCACTCTATGATGCGCTTTTGCTCCGTAATCAACCAAGCCATCATAAGCCTTCCAACGATCAGAGTAAATAACGCTCTCGTCCAGATCGCTAAACTCCGATAATATCGATATCAGTTCATTAGCAGAACAGTTTTTAACTATTTGGGTATAGACCTTACCGTAACGCTTTAACATTTCGAACACCGGTGTTTTATTTGCCGCGCTTCTGCCTCTTTTCTCAAAGAGAGCGCAAGTGCAAGACCTCTTACTCTCTTAGCTCCAAAGTAGCTTTCGTCAATCTCTATCTCGCCTGAAAACTTAGATATCTTCTCACGCTCTTTAGACATAAGATTTCTTATTTCTCTAAAAATTTTACATAGGGTTGCTTCTGAAATTTTAGTTAAATTCGATATCTTTGATGCTTCTATATCTTCCGCGAAGTACTTTAGAATTTCTCTAAATTTCTTCTCTGAAATTAGGGAACGGATTATATATTTGTTTTTCATCGAACTCATCGTAACTTAATGCTCCTTTGCGTGAGCTTAAGTTAAAGAGGGCCAAAAATTATAAAGAAAAAATGCTGAAAGAACACACTCTTTTAACAGTATTTTCTTTGCTTTTGGATGTCTTTCATCCCGGCTCTTCTTCAGTAGCGTGTTGTATGGTTTTTGAATTGGGTGTTAGGTATTCTTACACCCATAAAATATTTTTTGGATATTATAAAGATGATGCTTTTCAAAAAAGAAAAAAATTAGGTAGAGTAGAGAAGGCTGAGGGCTCGTGGGCTGAAACGGAGAAAGAATGGTTTAATCTCTATCGTAAAAAAATTGAAAAAGACGGAATCCCTGTTTTAAAAACAATAAATGCAAATGACGAATGGTTGGCTGAAGCATATATGAAAACAAACTATTCTAGTATATCAATAAAGAATTTTGAAAAAACCGTAAGAGAATATGCGTCTTTTGTCGTAAAATTAGGAAAAGCAAATCTGAGCAATACTGCACCTAAGATGCAAAAAATAAATAAAAATTTGAATATTTCTAATTGGAAGTATTTTAAATTGGGAACTTTACTTAAAATTAAATCAACAAAAGGAAATAATACTAATAATTTAATAGGGAGGGGGGGGGAGACGTTGCGTATATAGCCGCAAAAAAGAATCAAATGGATACGAATTTATGTGGTTGCTTAATGACAATAAAGAATACATTTCAAGGGGCAATTGTATTATTCATACAACTTGGGCAAGGAAGTGCAGGCTACTCGCTGTATCAAGGATATGATTTTATCGGAATGAGTGGAAAGACTTCCTGTGGATACAGCGAACGCCTAAATAAATATAATGGATTGTTCTTAACCACTATATTAGACTTAGAAAGAAATAAATTTTCATACGGTAGAAGTTGGACGGGCGATAGGCTCCTAAAAACAAACATTTTGTTGCCAGCCATAAAAATAAACGAAACCGAGTTTGAGCCAGATTGGGATTTTATGGAAAATTACATAAAAACACTAAAATTTGCGAACATTATTTAGATTTAATAAAAAAATGAATTTGTGCGGATACTACATAATGCCGAAAAATATCGGAGCCGAAAGAAGAAGCAAAGCTTAAAGACGAAACGATAGAAAAATTACAGGATAAGTTAACTATATTAGAAAACTTTAAAATGAAGGTCATTGGTTTTATCTCAAAAATAAGTAATTTAATACCGAATTTTAATAAGCTGCTAGATGGAGATATAAGCAAGTTATCGGCAGCAAGAAATCTTTAATAGATTGTTATAGAGTGGGTACCGGTAGGACAAATTTTATCAAAATGACTAATATGTGATTTTTGCTTTCAAAATACGATTTTAAAGGCAAATTTAGCCAAAAAAGGAATATTCTAAATTTACATATTACTTAAATAATTCTTAAAAAAATATACTAATTTTAAAACTAAATTTATATTTGCAGTTGTATAATAATCTCATAATTTTCAGTAATACTAGAAAGGAGCAAAAATGGAAGAGATCGTAAAGACCACCTGTCCATATTGCGGCACGGGCTGCGGCATCGATCTTATCGTGCGAAACGGTAGAATCGTAGATGCCAAACCTAGCAAAGACCACCACGTAAACGATGGCGAGCTTTGCTTAAAAGGAATGTTCGGATGGGAGTTCGTAAACTCTCCTAAACGCTTAAGCCGACCGATGATGAGAAAGCTAAACGGCGTCTACGACAAACACGGCGAGCTTGAAGAAGTGAGTTTTGAGGAGGTTTATGATTTCCTAGCGGATAAATTTAAATCCACCGTCGCAAAATACGGCCCAAGCTCGATCATGGGCTTTAGCTCTGCTCGTTCAAATAACGAAGACAACTACGTTTTTCAGAAATTTTTTCGCGCTCAGGGTAGCAACAACGTCGATCACTGTGCTCGTCTTTGACACGCTCCTACAGTGGCAGGTCTTGCCAGCACGCTAGGAAACGGAACGATGACGAACGACTTGGTCGAATTTGCGACCGATACGGACGTATTTTTACTGATCGGTACCAACACGAGCGAGTGCCACCCGATCATCGCTATGCAGATGCAGCGCGGACTTCAGCGCGGCGCAAAGATGATCGTCGTAGATCCAAAACGCACCGATATGGCCAAAAAAGCCGATATCTATCTGCAAATCCCGATCGGAGCGAATATCAAAACGCTAAATACGATGATGCACGTAATCATCGCCGAAAATTTGCAAGATAGCGAGTTTATCGAGAAGTACTCCGAGGGATTTGAATATCTAAAAGAAGTGGTTAAGGACTTTACGCCTGAGCGTTTCGAGCGAGAAACCGGTATAAAAAAAGAGCTCATCATAGAGGCAGCTAGAATGTATGCTAAAGCAGGCGCGGCGGCGATTTGCTACACGATGGGTATCACGCAGTTTAGCGACGGTACGTCAAACGTCTTTTCGCTATCAAATTTAGCCGTTTTAACGGGAAATTTAGGCAAAAAGGGTGCGGGCGTAAATCCTCTACGCGGTCAAAACAACGTCCAAGGCGCATGCGACATGGGCGCGCTGCCTAACGTCATCCCGGCAGGAGCGGTAAACAGCCCTTATGCGCAGGAGCAAGCGCGCAAAGTATGGCACTTTGAGCTAAATCCGGTTCCGGGCTTTAAGCTAACGCAAGCACCGGATAAAATGGATAGCGGCGAGCTAAAAGTCCTCTACGTCTACGGCGAAAACCCCGTAATGAGCGATCCTTGGACTGAGCACTTCGTCCACGCCGTACATCACCTAGACTGCTTTATCGTGCAGGATCTTTTCTTTACCGAGAGCGCGCACAAGGCCGACGTGGTGCTACCTGCCGCGGGCTGGGGCGAAAAGGACGGAACCTTTATCAATACCTCTCGCCGCGTCCAACGCACTCGCAAAGCTAGCGAGCCCGTTAACGGCGTGGAGCCTGATTGGAAGGTCGTTTGCAACATCGCAAACCGCATGGGGCTAGAGGGGTTTGATTTTGCGAGCCCTGAGCAAATTTGGAACGAGCTAAGGGAGCTTATGCCTAAATTTTTCGGCGGTATCAGCTACTATAGACTAGGCAAACTAGGAGGTATCAGCTGGCCTTGCCCAGACGAGGAGCATCCAGGTACGCCCGTGCTTTACGCAGATCACAAGTCTATGCTACCGGGCGGTACATTCCGATTTGCGCCGGTGCTTTACGTAGAGGATAAAAATGAACGTGCAAAAGCTGAAGCCGAATTTAGAGCCAAGATGAATATCCCGGACGGCTATCCGGTCGGTAGCGGCGCGCTTAGCGAAGTACCAGACGAGGTATATCCGTGCCTATTTACGACCGGACGCAAGGTCTTTCACTACCATACCGGCACGATGACTAGAGAGTGTCCGGCTCTTGAATACGGCGCGGGCGTAGAAGGCGCACTCATCGAGGTGAGCCCGGATATCGCTCGCGAGAGAGAGCTAGAGGAAGGCTGCTACGCGCTCGTGCAAAACAAGCGCGGCCAGATCGCAGCAAAACTGCGCGTAAATCCGGATTTAAAAGAAGGCACGATATTTACGACCTTCCACTATAGCGAGGCCGACGGTAACGAGCTAGCAAACGCCGGCGACCCAGATCCGCTCTCAGGCATCACACCGCTAAAGATGACGATAGCAAATATTAGGCGTCTAAGCGAAGATGAGTTTATCAAATTTAGAGAGCAAAACGAGATGTCGATGCACTCGGCAAATCCGTATTTGTCGCCTGTTAGGGCTTAAATTTAGGGCGGGAGACCGCCCTTTTCTACTTAAATTTTATCTACATATTGATTTCAAATTTATCCGCATTCAAATTTGACGAACTATCTATGTAAATTTAATGAAGCGAAAAGAAGCGCGAGTTAAATTTGACGCAGCCAAACCGCGTCAAATTTGATGAGATTACTCGCCCCTGCAATCTCGGCGAGAGCGAGCTAAATTTTAAGATTTTATCTTAAGCCTATCGCCAGCATAATAAGCAAGCTTCCAGGTCGGAGTTTGTTTTAGGTCTTTAAAGCCGTAGCCGCGAGCCTTAACCCTATCACCGTAGATTTTCTCTATCATTGTAGATTCTCCTACTAGCAGCGCCTTTGTTGAGCACATCGCCGCACAAACTGGTACTTTACCTTCAGAAATTCTGTTTTGGCCATACTCTTCACGCTCTAGCTCGCTATTTGTAGGCTCTGGACCACCTGCACACATCGTACATTTATCCATAACGCCTCTTGCGCCAAATACACCATCTTTAGGGAATTGTGGTGCACCGAACGGACACGCGTATAGGCAGTATCCGCAGCCGATGCAGATATCTTTGTCGTGTAGTACTACGCCGTCGGCTCTGATGTAAAAGCAATCGACCGGGCAAACCAGCGAGCACGGCGCATCCTCGCAGTGCATGCAAGCTATCGAGGTCGATATTTCCTTGCCGGGTACGCCTTCGTTTAGCGTGATGACGCGGCGGCGGCGGATGCCAAGAGGCAGCTCGTGAGCCTCGTCGCAAGCTACCGCACAGCCGTTACAGTCGATGCATCTATCGTCGTCGCAGTAAAATTTAAGTCTATTGTTATCGTTAAATTCGCTCATTTTACGCCTTTTCTATGCGGCATAGACCGCTTTTGGTTTCAGGAATCTGAGTGTTTATATCATATCCGTAGTTAGTGACGGTATTTGCGCTCTCGCCTACCGCATAAGGCTTTGTGCCTTCCGGGAAATTGCCCGTCATATCGGTGCCTTGCATATAACCCGCATAATGAAACGGCATAAAGATAGTGTCGGGTTTAACGGACGGTACTACTCTAGCGCGCACCTTAACCTTAGTGCCCTCAGGCGAATAAACCCAGATGAAATCCCAGTTTTTAATGCCGTGTTTAGCCGCAAGCTCAGGGTGGATATCCGCAAACATCTCAGGCGTTAGACGGCTTAGATACATACTAGCTCTCGTCTCCATGCCCGCGCCGCTAAAATTTACGAGGCGAGCCGTCGTGAGGATAATAGGAAACTCTTTTGAGTAGTCCTTTGCTAGCTGGACGGATTTAAATTTTGTATCGACGCGGTTTTGAAGTTTCTTATCCTCAAAGCTCGGATACTTCTGCGCCAGATCGAATCTAGGCGTATGCAGCGGCTCTCTGTGAAGAGGAATTTGATCCGCAAAAGTCCAAACGATCGTCCTAGCTCGCGCGTTGCCGTACGGAGCGATGTTTTTCTCCATGCATTTTTTAGCGATGATATTACTATCGTCATGTATCCAGCTGCCGCCTATTTTAGCCTTTTCATCCTCGGTTAGCGTGATGCCTAGCACCTTTTCGATGTTATCTTTTTTGATCTCCGGATATCCGCCCTTGACAAACGAATCTACGGGCGCACTACCGTCTGCGGCTAATTGGCTAACTCCGTTATGCTCTAAGCCGAAGCGGTTTCTAAAACCCATACCGCCTTGCCTAACGGATTTGTTTATATCGTAAAGTATCGGGCTGCCCGGATGATCCTCCGTCCAGCAAGGCCACGGCAGACCGTAGTACTCGCCTTCAACTACGGTGCCCGGTTTTCCTAGGCTTGTTTTTTCGTCAAATTTATCCCAGTTTTCTTGGTGCTTTTTGAGCCTTTCCGGAGTCCAACCCGTCATGCCGATAGTTTTAACTATATTTGCGATCTCGCGAGTAGCGACTTCAGGCCACTCAATCTTGCCTTCAGCGTCTCTGATCGTGCGCGTTAGTTCGTCATAGTATCCTAGCCTTTTGGCAAGCTCGAATAAAATTTCGTGATCGGGCATACTCTCAAAAAGCGGCTCTACGACCTGGCTTCTCCACTGGCCGCTGCGGTTTGTGGCTACGACGGTGCCGCTGGTTTCAAACTGCGTCGCCGCAGGCAGTATATAGACATCGTCTTTTTTGTCCGTTATCACGCCGGCATCATTTACGAAAGGATCTACTAGAACCAAAAGCTCAAGCGCATCTAGGCCCTCTTTTACTTTTACTTGTTGCGCGGTAGAGGTGATACCGTTGCCGATTACTACTAAGGCTTTTATACTGTCGCCGGCATTATCTACGGCTTCGTTGCCGTTTTTACCGTCAAGCACGCCCGCCCACCATTTTGATAGCGTAAATCCGGGCTTAAACATCATTTCAGGCTTAACGAAATTCTTTTGGAGCCATTCAAAATCAACCTTCCACATCTTAGCGAAGTATTTCCAGTTGGCTTCGTTTTTTGGATAGTATCCGGGCAACTCGGTCGGCAAATTCGCCATATCCGTCGCACCTTGAACGTTGTCGTGGCCGCGAAGGATGTTACAGCCGCCGCCGCTAACGCCCATATTTCCTAGCACTAGTTGTAGGATCGGAGCGATACGGGTATTTGAGCTGCCTATGGTGTGTTGAGTTAGACCCATCGCCCAAACGACCGATCCCGGGCGATTTTTAGCGTAAACTTCGGTTATCTCAAGAAGCGTCTCTTTTTTGATCCCGCAAACATCTGCTACGACTTCAGGCGTCCATTTGGCAGCCTCTTCGCGGATCAGATCCATGCCGTAGACGCGGTCGTTTATAAATTCCTTATCTTCCCAGCCGTTTTGAAATATGATATTCATCATGCCGTACATAAAAGGTATATCCGTGCCGGTACGAATTTGAGCAAAATAATCAGCCTTAGCCGCAGTTCTCGTGTATCTTGGATCGACCACGATTAGCTTTGCGCCGTTATTTTCCTTCGCTTTTAGAAAATGTCTAAAGCCGACCGGGTGATTTACCGCCGGATTTGCGCCCACTATAAAGATAGACTTCGCGTTTTGGATATCTCCAAGATGATTTGTCATAGCTCCGTAACCCCAAGTATTCGCCACACCGGCGACTGTAGAGCTGTGTCAAAGACGTGCTTGGTGATCTAGGTTATTAGTCCCGAACATCGCTACGAATTTGCTTATATAATAGCTTTGTTCGTTGCAATCTTTTGCAGAGCCTAGAAACATTACTTGCTCCGGATTTTTTTCGCGATACGCCTTTAGTTTGGCGCCGATCTCGTCGAGAGCCTCTTTGTAGCTGATGCGTTTCCATTTGCCGCCTGCTTTTTTCATCGGGTATTTTACGCGGCAGTGAGAGCGCACCATATCGATGACGTCGCTGCCCTTACAACAGTGGCCGCCCGCGCTTACCGGGTGATCTTGGGCTACCTCTTGGCGCACCCAAACGCCGTTTTCTACCTCGGCCCGCACTCCGCATCCAACGGAGCAAACCGTACAAATAGTTTTTACGATTTTAGAGTTAGGAAACGGATTTGCCATCTCTTCTTGAGTCGCACTTCTGGTTACGCCGCTAGCGGCCAGTCCACTCATGCCGCCCGCTACGCCCGCTAGCGCGGCCATTTTTAAAAATGATCTTCGCCCGACTGCGTTTGAGTGGGGCATAAGACGTAAATTTGCCTCAGACATATTTATCCTTTCTTAAATTTTATTATTTTGCTTGTTCGTAGTATAGATCCCAGTTTTTGCTTCTTTTATAAAGCACCTCGGTCTTTTTGCTTTTACCGTATTTTAGGTTTGACGCCGCTGCTGTCGCTACTCCGGCCGTAGCCGCTACAGCTCCGACTAGCCCCGCCTTTTTTAAAAATTCTCGCCTATTTTTTTGCATTTTCTTCCTCCATAGCTTTTAGCTTTCTCACTCGATTTTTTTGTCTTCTTATAGCCTCAGATCTTGAAACTCCGTCCAAAGTCTTTTTATTTTTGCCGTGATTTATAGGACGCGGCGCGCTTAAAACTACACGCTCAAACTCGATAAATCCTTGCAGTAGTACCGCGACGTCTTTGTAAATTTCGCTACTTTCGTGATTAAAAAGACTCTCTATAAACTCGTCGATGTTTGGATTTACGATCTCTTTAAAAAGCCGCTCTTCAAGCTCTCCGTATAACTCCAGCTCGTTCGCACGCGCGATAAATTCGCTCATCAGAGCAAACACGAATCCTACGTTGTCTTCGTTTTCTTTAAATTTAGCCTCGTCTCGCCTAAGGTCGGTGCTGGCTAAAATTTTACGCACTTTAGCGCAAGCATGCCCGACCTCGTAACCCTCGTCGTAGTACGACAGCGAGTTTCTAAGCGGACTTGGCGGAGCGTGGAAAATTTCATCGAATTCATCCACTAAATTTTGCGGATTTTTCTCGTCGAATTTTGCCTGTATGCGCATTATGGCAGCGGCCGATTCTTCGTTTAGAGCGTGCGCTGCGGCAAGACCTAGCATCGCGTTTACGCCTGCAAATCTATCGGCGTCTTGGCTAAAAACGAAAAAACGCGAAAACAGCGAGTAGTAAAGCCCCCGTCCCGCCGCAAATTCGCCCTTGCTAGTCATTGCCTTCCTTTATCATTTTTGTCTATTTTTTGATATTTTTCTCGATCGTGAAACTATACTACTTTTTGGCTTATTTCTTATACTTAAAAAAAAATAAATTAAAAAAATTAATATATGCTTAAATATGCCTTAGTTGCATATTACTTACGGCGAATTTTAGGGGATAAAATAAATATGAAATTTCCGCATATATATTGCATTTACGCTTCATTTTGATATTTACTTTTAACTAGGCTCTTTTAACGGGCGTTAAACGAGTCTAAATTTAAAATTTGAAGCGAAATTTGCAAAATTTCAGGGCTCACTCAAGCCCCAAAAACGCTTCCTCGTCAAATTTAAAATAAATCCTCTCGCCGATGTTAAAATTTTGCGAATTCTCCGCCAGCGTTTTTATCAAAAAGTCGCCGACTTTGATTTTCACCAAAAGCTCTTTGCCAAGATAGAGCGAAACCGAGTGCAAGATACCTTCAAGATAGCCTTCTATCAGCGTTTTGCTTAGCGTGATTTTACTCGGGTTTACGGCAATCTTTGCGGCGCTACACAAATTTGACGGCAAATTTACGACCGCTTTTTCGTTAAATTTTAAAACCCCGTCCCGCGCGTCGAATATATTTTTGTATTCGAATTCGCACACACGCCCCTTGTGCAAAAAAACGTTTTCTTCGGCGATGGCGGTTAGCCATTTGTCGTCGTGGCTAGCGATCACAAAGCCGCAGCCGTATCTTTGCCGCATGTAAAGCACCGCCTTGCCAAACAGCTTTGACGTGCCAATGTCCACGCTATTTGTCGGCTCGTCGAGTAGATAAAGACGCGATCTAAGCGCCAAATTTAACGCAAAACTAACGCGCTGCGTCTGTCCGGAGCTAAGCTCAAAGTGACGCTTGTTTAAAAAACTCTCGTCAAGCCCGACCAAATTTAACGCCTCGCTCGCTCGCTCGTCAAATTCCCCCAGCACTCCGCGGCTTTTTAAAACGGCCCTAAAATTTTCCCTCACGGAGCGTTTTAAAAGTGCCGGTTCTGGCAACAAAACGCTAACGTCGCGCAGTAAATTTAGACTAGGCGCGCTGCTTCCCCACAGCCGCACCTCGCCGCTAGTTGGCTTTTGTAAAAACGACATCACACGCATCAGCGTGCTTTTGCCGCTGCCGTTGCTGCCCGTTAGCGCAGTGATTTTGGTAACGTCGATATCAAGGCGCGGGATGTTTAAAATCTCGCTCGCGCCGTAGTTTAGGCGTAAATTTCTAACGTTTATCACTTTGCGCCTTTCTCGTTAAATTTACGAAAAGACTCAAGTTTGACGCGCCTAGCGCGCTTTTTGCGAGCGTAAATTTTTCAAATTTGTCAAATTTCATCGGTCAAGCCTTTTTAGCGCGTGTATCGCCAAATTTACGGCAAACGCGATAAAGATGAGCACCAAAGCCAGCGCGATACCCATGGCAAACTCGCCTTTGTTCGTCTCCAGCGACACTGCAGTCGTGATCGTGCGGGTAAAATATTTGATATTTCCGCCGATCATCATCGCCACGCCGACCTCGGCCACGATACGCCCGTACGCCGTCGCTACGACCACCATCAGAGCATACCTCAGCTCGTAAAGCACGCAGCCCACTAGCCGCGGCGCGCTCAGGCGTAAATTTAGGATGGTTAGATAGTGTTTTTTGTCCATATTTTCCACGACGCTAGCGCTTAGCGAGATGATGATAGGTAGTGCTAGCACAAACTGCCCCAGCATCACGGCCTTTAGCGTAAAAAGCAGCCCAAACTCGCCAAACGGGCCGTTTCGCGTGATAAATGCATACAAAATAAGTCCGATCGCAACGGTGGGCATCGCAAGCGCCGTATCGCTGAGCAGTCTCAAAATCCTGCGCCCTTTAAAATCGTAAAATCCCAGCGTAAAGCCTAGCGGAAAACCGACTAAAATCGTAAAAAATATCGAAACGCTCGAAGTGTAAAGCGTCGCCCTGATCGCCGAATACGTTTCCTCATCGCCGCTAAAAAGCAGCCTAAAGGCCTCTAAGAATCCGTTTAGTAGAAAGTCCAAATATTATTTCTCCGTATGTTTATATGGTTAATTTAATATGCTATAATAGCATACTTTTAAAAAAGGAGAAAAATGAAAAAAGTAATATTAGGCTCGCTAATCGCGAGCGTTTTGGCGTTTGCGGGCGATAGCGAACTCATCATGGCTACCACCACCAGCACCGATAACACGGGGCTACTAGACGCGATCTACCCTGCGTATAAGGCAAAAACGGGCGTCGATATCAAATGGACTGCCGTAGGCACGGGAGCAGCTTTAAAACTAGGCGAAAACTGCGATGCGGACATACTTTTCGTACATTCGCCAAAAGTTGAGAAAGAATTTGTAGAAAAGGGCTTTGGCGTCGAGAGAAAACCCGTAATGTACAATGACTTCGTCGTCATCGCCGATAAATCTATCGCCGATAAATTTAAAGGCAAAGACATCAAAGAGAGCTTTGAGCTGATCAAAAAAGAGAATATCAAATTTTTCTCTCGCGGCGATAAATCAGGCACCGACAACAAAGAAAAAGGTATCTGGAAAAAAATCATCGGCGAAGTGCCTGAAAAAGACGGCTGGTATATGCAAACAGGTCAAGGTATGCTAGCTACTATCAACGCAGCAGCCGAGCAAAAGGGCGTGACGTTCACCGACCGCGGCACCTACATCAAGTACGAGGACACCAAAAAAGGCGCGCCTGAGATGGTCATCATCAACGAGGGCGACAACGATCTTAAAAACTTCTACTCTCTAATCGCAGTAAATCCAAAACACTGCCCTAAAACTGACATCGAAAATGCAGAGAAATTTATAAAATGGGCTACAAGCGAAGAGGGTCAGAAATTTATAGGCGACTTTAAGCTGCTAGATAAGCCGCTTTTCACGCCTGACGCAAACAGTCGCAAAAACTAATTTTATTTACGCGCAAATTTGAGTCGAATTTATGGCTTAAATTTGCGTGATTCGGGTGCACTTTGCGCCCTTTTTATAAATCAAATTTAAACTCTCCGACGTTATTTTTAAACGTCTCAAAACATTTATTACTAACAACTTCGTCTTTAGTGTATGCTTGATATAATTTTAGTAATTCTAAAGTCGTTATTATTAATATACCTTCACTTTTTGCATAGCTTATTTGATTGGCATGTATCGGCTCCCTTTTGCCAGGCTCTATGTCGCGTTGAGGGTTAACTATTAGCAGGCCTTTTACATTGCCAGGAGACTTGGTATCGTCTTCGGCTATTAAATCAGCTACATGTTTCTTGCACTGTGCTATATTGCTATTTTTGATGTTTGTATTTATTCCCTTTATCTCTACCATAAAGTTAACATCTTCAAATTCGAATCTAAAATCTTCTTTTTTCACATCTGTAAAATGACTGTCTGTTAGTTTGAAAATATCTACTAAGATTTCCTTCACTACACCAACTAGCTCATCTCCTGTTGAATATAGGATTGATTTGAATTTATTATTTTCATCAATTTGCCTATCTATATTTTTAATTTGCCGATACATATCCAATAATTCACTACGCTTATTTTTTAACGCAGCATCATCAAAGTATTCCAAACTGTTAAACCAATCAGGAATATCGGATTTTTTAAATCTAGAAAGAATAAATGATATTAAAATTCCTAAATCGTTGGCTGTATTTTTTATGAGAAGGGTAGTAGAATATAGTCTTTCATTATATTTTATTATTGTGCTTTTACCACCATTAGACCGCTTGATAGTTTCGTAATCTACATCGTCAAATACAAAATCCGAATAAAAATCCTGTTCGTCTATGGTTGTTGTACTTATTTCATATCTTAGCCGCGCATAAGACAAGGTTAATTCGCATAGTTCATAATTAATTTGCTTGATAATATCTTTAATTAAAATAGTTTGAGCAGTTAAGCCTCCAGAACGAAGCAGTGATACTTTTGTGTTCGCAGGCATTAATATGATAGACATGCTTTTTTTAGAGTTCTCCATAATTTCTTTTAATGTTTTAAGGTGATATACGGCCTCAGTGCACTTTTGGTATTCTGGGCTGAAACTCCATAAGTTAGGACTATTTAAATCTATAACATTTATATCAAATTCATCAAAACTCTTAGGATGTTCAAAAGTGCTAATAGTGCAAGACATGTGCGAATCATTTATTTTAAATATTGTGGAGTAAGATATTATTTGAATTTTCATTTGTAGCGCCTCTTTAAATTTGTTGACTTTGTTTCTAGTTAACCACTATTGTAAAGCTAAATCTTCCCGCCGAACATCTCATACATCGCCTTTTCCTCGCCCCAAAACTCGCGGTGCTTTTTGATGCAGGATTTTATCGCGCCTACCAGATAACGCACGTCTTGCTCGGTATGCGTGTAGTGTAGGCTCACGCGCACGAAGCCGGGCTTGGCTTCTGGCATGCGCCCCTCCTTGATACCCAGCAGATCGTGAGCGTACGGGCCTGCGCACATCACGCCAGCGCGCGTCTGGATACCAAAGTCGTTGCTAAGGCTCGCGGCAAAATCATAAGCCGATACGCCGCGAATGTTAAACGAAAAAATCGGCAGCCGCGGCGTGCCCTTTGGAGCGTAGTTTATGATCTCATCAATGCCCGCTAGCTCGCTCTCAAAAAGCCGCGCTAGCTCGTCCTCGGCACTTTTTATTTGCTCGAAGCCCACCTCGTTTCGCAGCGCATATGCCAAATTTGCCCGCATAAGCCCGATAATAGGCGGCGTACCGCCTTCTTCTAGCTGCTCGGGATTTTTCAAAAACACGTGGCCCTCGCGGTTAGCGTAGGCGACAGTACCGCCCGCGGCAAATGTCGGCACGTCGCTGTTAAAAAGCTCATTTTTGATCGCCAAAAGCCCGCAGCTAGCAGGCCCTCCGAGCAATTTATGCGGCGAGAGGAAAATCGCATCGAAATGGTCGCAGTCTAAATTTGCGTGCGAGCTCAGCGCCGCGCAGTCAAAGGCTACGATGCCGCCCGCAGCCCTGATTAGCTCGCTGATTTTTTTGTAGTCGCTAACGACGCCCGTGACGTTTGAGGCGGCGCTAAACGAGCCGATGATGCGGCGTCCCGCATTTAGCTTTAGGATACGCTCGAGTGCTAGCAGATCGATCTCGCCGCCCTCGCTAAGAGGCACACGCAGGTAGTCGCAAAGCCCCTCGCGAAAGCTAAGCTCGTTTGAGTGGTGTTCGTAGGGCGAAACGAGCACGAGCGGAAGCTGTGCGGCGCGTAAATTTGCCTCGCCGATCGCGCTTCTGGTCGCAGGCGGCAAGTAGATGCCAAGCAACTCCTGAAATTTCTTGATCGCGGCTGTCGCACCCTGTCCGCAGGCGATGAGATAAAACCGCTCGTCAAGGCCCAGCAGCTTTTTCAGGCTCTCGCGCGCGCCCTCGTAGCGCCTCTGCGTGATGATCGCGCTCGAGCTACTATCGGAGTGGGTGTTGGCATAGGTTTTTAAAACGTCCGCTATCTCGCGCTCTACGGGCTCGTAAGCAAGCCCCGAAGCCGCGAAATCAAAATAGTGCACGCCTTGTTTTAGGATGATATTTTTTCTTATTTCGTCTAAATTTGCCATTTTTACTCTTTAAATTTGATACAGTAATTATAGTAAATTTTCGCAAATTTGGGGCTTTTGCGGTGGAAATGATTTAGTAAATTTGGAGGTTAAATTTGAGCAAGCTAAATTTAACCGCAAAGCGGCAAATTTAACTTGATAAAGCACAGAAGCGCGAGCCACAGAGGCTCACGACCATTTTATTATTTGTTTATAAAATTTTTCTCTAGCCACTCGATAGCTTTTGCCTCAGTTTCGAAGCGTCCGCTTTTAGCGACTTGATTTTGCCCCTCGTAGAAGCGGATCCTGATACCGTCTTGGACGCTATCTACCTTTATTCTAGTGATCTTGTCTTTGTTTAGATAGACCCTATCGTTTAGTTTTACGTACATTTTTTCTCCCTTAAATTTAATGTGGTTTTATTTATTTTTATCTTTTTTGTCGTCTTTAGCTGCGTCATTTTTCTCGCCGTCTTTTTTCAAAAACAACTCCTTAAAGCGCTTATCCGCAAAATCCTCGATGTCGTTTTGAAGCTGTCTATAGGCGTTTATGAGCTCATGCGCGCGCTCGTTTAGCGTCGTGCCTGCGTTTTCTCCGCCGCCCTGCCTAGTCGTAAAAAGCTCCTCTTTTAGATTTTTTTGCAAAATTTGCAGATGAGTCCAGCATTTTTTATAGTTCATGCCTAGGATTTCGGCAGCCTTTGAGATTGAGCCGACCTCGGCGATGACGTCTAGGACTTCGGTTTTACCCTTGCCAAAGATAAGCTCGCCCTCGTCGTTTTCTATCCAAGTTTTGGTTTTTACTCTCATCTTTTTTCCTTTCTTCTCCTTAAAACACCCCAACTGGCAGTATTTTACGTCGATTTTATAGTCTTTTAACGTTGATCGGATCGTCTTTAGCCCCACGCCCGCAGCCGCGTCTCTAGCGTCTTTGCACAGGATTCTGTCTTTTTCGTCGGTCATCTGCTTTAGCTGCGTCATCACGGTGTATTTGCCCCGTCCGTTTTCCAGCCCGCCAAACTGCCCTAGCTCGCAGTTGTCGATCTTTACGCCCATTTTTTCGGCCTCGTCGCTAACCAGACCGACCTCTACGCCTAGTTTTGCGGCGATCTTAAACGCAGCGCCACAGTCTAGCCTGCCCTTTGGATTTAGCAGTTTGGTTATCAGTTCGCGGATTTGCTCACTCATAGATTCTCTCCGCGCCGCTATATACATTTATATTTTCGCCGCGCGCAAAGCCGCACAGCGTGAGGTTAAATTTACGCGCTATCACGACGCCAAGGCTAGTCGGAGCCGTGCGCGAGACGAGCACCGGGATGCCGTGCATGACGGCTTTTGCCACCATCTCAGAGCTCAACCTCCCGCTCACCATCAAAAATGAATTTTGCAGCTGCACTCCTGCTAGTACCGCCTTGCCGACGGCTTTGTCTATCGTGTTGTGCTGAGCGATATCCTCGCCGATGTAAAACTGCTCGCCGCTAACAAAAAGCTTAGCCGTGTGCACGCAGCCCGTCATCTCGTAAAGCTCGCACTGCGTGTAAAACTGCCCCATCTGGCGCAAAATTTCGTCTTTGCGAAATTTAACCTCGCCCTTTATCGAGCGCGCCACCATGGCCTCTGGATCGATATTTGCCGTCGAGCTGCGCCCGCAGCCGCTGATTATCACCTTTTCCTCGTCAAACTGCTCGAGGCGCTTTTCGTTGATTTTGGCCTTTACCCGCACGCTTAAAGCATCCTCTGAAAGCTCTATACTCTCGATATCCTCGGGGCTCGCGATCAAATTTTCGCTGATTAGATAGCCTGCAGCTAGTGCCTCCTGATCGGTCGGAGTTGCCATGAGCGCGCCGAAACGCTTGCCGTTTATGTAGATCTCAAGCTTGATCTCGCGCACCAAAATATCATCAACGACGCTTTTTTGTGCGCCTTTAAATTTGGTGATTTGGGTCGTAAAAATAGGTTGCATGATTTTCCTTAATTTTTGCGAAATGATAGCTTGAAAATCTAAATTCAAGATTTGATTGTAGTGAAATCTTGCTTAAATCAAGGAAAAACTTAAACTATTTTTAGTACGATTTTATCGGTATCTGATAATGATTTATATATGCAAATTTAGCATATATCTTAAGATATTTTTTGACTAAGATTTTATCATTATCTATCATTTGCATAAGAAATAAAAGAATAGTAAAAATAGCATAAGGCTAGAATTGGATTGCACATAACTTGCCGCATATGTAGATTAAATCTTGAAAAATCATAAATATAATTTGTAGCCTGACGTAAGACCGAGAAGGAAATTTATATTATAGAGTCAAGTCAAAAAAACTAATTTTTATCAAGCTGATAGCTCAAGAAACAAAAGCCTAAACACAGGTAGTGGTCTTGGTCTTGCTATTGCTGCAAACATCGCTAAAATTCACGGCGCAAAGCTTGGAGTAAAAAGTGAAGTTGGAGCTGGAAGCGAATTTTGGGTAGAATTTGAGCTTGTAAATTTAAAGCAAGTGAAAATTTAGGTAGTTTGCTAAGACAAAATTTATGAAATAGCAAATAAATACGAGTATAAATTTAAACGCCGCATAAAACGGCGTCTATTTTTAAAACAAAGTTAAAGTCATAAACTTTTATAGAAATTTCATGATTAGGTTGCTTCAAAAAGAGCTCTTAGGGCATGCTCATATCATAAGCTTCAACAAAGACTATCAAAACTACGAGATAGATGAAGATAGCAACGCTTATTCTATAAGTTGGTAAGGTATTAAGATGTGTGATTTAAAGCTCACTTAAAAAGCTTTTAAAAGAGTTTGTAAAAAGATGTTTTTCAAAGTAATGTAAAGAAATTTTCGCCACTTTGTTTTTGAGCAAAGCTTGCTCTAACTACGAGTTAACCACTCTTTCCTATGCTTTTTATAACTTTGATATCTAACAAAATTTACAAAATTTAGCAGAGGGCCACAAACCACAAACCACAAACCAAAAACCAAAAACCAAAAACCAAAAAAGACACTAAATTTAGTGCCTTTTATCTCTATCTTTCGCCAAGTTTGCCGCATGCATCAGCGCGGCATCTACTGCAATGCGACATTTGATTTATGTCACTACCTATTGATCTTCGGATGCGGTGAATTTCATCACTTGAAGGGGATTTTAAATTTTCAAAAGGCGTATCATGCACCGGTATCATCGCCATGCAGTTCATTATGTCAGCTCCCCACTGCTTTGCCTTTGCCGAGATGCTTTGGACGTGATCCATATTGACCCCAGGGATGACTACGGTGTTGATCTTTACTAGCATGCCAGCCTCTTTTAGCTTGCGGATGCCCTCGTCCTGGCGTGCTAGCAGTATCCTAGCAGCCTCCTCGCCGTAGTAGTTTTTATCCTCATACCTCACCCACGAATAGACCTTTGAGCCAACATCTGGCGTCACGGCATTAACAGTCACTGTCACGTGGCTCACGCCAAGACGCACGATCTCATCAACATGGTCAGGCAGCGCTAAGCCATTAGTTGAGAGGCAGAGTAGGGCGTTTGGGAAGTGAGACTTGCACTTTTCAAAGGTTACTAGCGTCTTGTCAGCGTCACACATCGGATCGCCAGGACCAGCGATGCCGATGACGGAGATGTCTTGTCTAAATTTAAAGAGCTTTTCTAAAAATTTCACCGATTCATCTGGCGTTTGCACCTTTGCCGTTACGCCAGGGCGATTTTCATTAGCGCAGTCATATATGCGGTTGCAGAAGTTGCACTGGATGTTGCAGTGAGGGGCAACTGGCAGATGCACGCGTCCGTAGTTGGCGGATGCTTTTTTGTTAAAGCATGGGTGGTTGTCTAGTTCAGCCTTAGTGCGAAAGATCATTAGCTCTTTTTCCTTCCAAATTTAATAGCATTTGCATGGCAGACATTGAGGCAGTCACCGCAGTTTGTGCAGTTTATCTCATCAGGTCTTGTCCCCATCTCACACTTGCGCAAGCATGCGTCGCAGTCGTCACAGGCACTTGTTTTATAGACGCGAAATATCGAAAATTTACGCAAAATTTCAAGTACACCGCCTGATGGACAGATGAAACGGCACCAAAGGTTAGCTACGATCAGCGAGGCTAGCATGACTGAGATGATGATCACTGTGCGAGTGACCCACTCCCATTCACCAAAGCGAAGTGACAAAGTAAGGGCAGTTAGGTACTCATCGCTCGTTCTTATAGGTATCATCATGCGAGGATTGCCCCAGATGAAATAGATCCAAAGGCTGATTGCTATGGTAGCTAGCATGCCTATTTGAGCAATTATTAGCTTTTTACTGCGAATTTTTAGCTTGAAAAAGGCAAATTTACCAAGCATTTGATTGACAAAGCCTGCTGGACAGACCCAACCGCAAAATGCCCTGCCAAAGAGTATGACAAGCGCTGGGATAAATAGCCAAAATCCAAAAAATAGTGATGTGATCCGCCCCCAACAGGTGATGATAGGGCAGTTTTGACAATTTACAAAAGGCACTACAAAGGGGCATCTAAAAATGCCATAATACGCCCATTGTCCGATGCCTGCTATAAAGATGAGCTGTACTAGGCGTCTTATCTTTGTTGTGGGGGAGTTTTTGCTTCTCTTTTTTAAATTTACATTGCCGCATGCACTACTATTAGAGCATGCGCTATTACAGCTACTACACATCTTTTACACCAAACCTTTCTATAAGCTCTAGCCCACGCGCTGAATAAATGGAGGTAAAGCCATGTTTTTCAAAAATTTCTTGCCCTTCAGTGCCGCAAACAAAGTCTGCAAAGTCATTTGCGAGCCTTTCATCTTTTACATATTTCATTATATTTAGCGTAAAAGTGAGCGGTCCAGGCGGGATGAGCTTTTCATCGATGGGCATATACTCGATCTTGTCTTTGAACCTATCGTGTGTTGTTAGGCGCTTTTCGATGATCGAAGCGTCGCCCTTACCATCAACTAGCTCGCACATCATATTTATGACGCATGATCCGTTTGCGACCATGTTTTTCATCACCGCATCAGTGAGGTTTGAGTTTTTTAAGATCCCTTTGACTGGGCCACTGCCAGGGGGCGATGATCTAAGAGGCAGCATCACTCTAACTCCTGGCTCAGCAAGGTCTTTTAAGTCGCGAATGCCAGCAGGGTTTCCTTTTGGCACGACTAGGACGTAGTCGGTAAAGCATAGTGGCCTAAAGTAAAGGCTAAGGCCAGCTTTGCGAAGTTTTTTAGAAAGCTCTAAAACCCTTGCTCCAAAGAGCTCGGTCGTGCTTTGAAGTGCTAAAAGCGACTTGCCAAGAGCACCAGCAAAAGCACCAGTGTATTGGATATTGTGCCCTGTTCTTACCTCGTAAATGGTATTTAGCTCATTAAATGCTTCAGATAGGCCTCCACACGACCAAACCTGAAGTGAGTCAGACTTAAATGGCGTAAAGCCAGCTAGCATCGTTTGCGGAGTGGCAGCAGCAGCTGTGGCTAAAGCACCTTTTAAAAAGCCACGGCGTGATATACCGGTTTGTTTTAATTCCATGAAATCTCCTTTTGGGATTTAAGAAATGTAAATTTGATATTTTCGGCACGCGAAACTTGTAAAATTTGACTTTTGAAATTTGCAAAAATGGTAGTTGAAGGTAAATTTATGCAAATGTAAATCGCAACTGCGACCAAATTTGGTGTAATTATAACCAAAAGTAGTTTTAAAAAGCGAGATAATTTTAATAAGATAAAAATTTATATTGTAAATTTAATGTCTAAAAAGTAATTAAGGTTTTAGTCATTAAACAATAAAAAATATTGTAAAATGCTTCCCTTATTTTAAATGGAATTATATTCACAAAATGGAGGTTTATCTTGAAAAATAACAAATTCGGTATTTCTATCGCTTTGGCAAGCGTTTTATGCGCTTGCGCAAATGCGCAGGTTATGGATATAGGGACGAATTATTATAGGGATTATCTTGATTTCGCGCAAAATAAGGGTGCTTTTACCCCGCAAGATACTCCGCTAGAATTTGCGCAAAGAAACGGCGACAAATTTACGTTTGATAAAATCCCAAATAGCGGCGCTAGGAATAATAAAGGAAATTTTACTTCGCTCGGACGAAATTTCGTCGTAACGGCGAACCATACGTTAGATGCTGCCGCGGCTAGTAATTTTAACGAAAATAGGGGATGGTTTGGCAATACTAAATACGAATATCTAACTTCTCGTACGGCGACTCCGACAGAGGGATTATATAATTCCGATACCGCTTATATGCGAACGACTAAATACATCGTAGAGGGACAAATAGATCCGATAGACGTACCGAATTTAGATATTTCAGGCGATAGTAGGGCGACTGATGAGGCTAATATAGATAAAATACAAAACTATTTAAAGGATATAAAAAATAGCGGCGGGGCTAGAGGCGATAACGTTCTTGCCTATCAGGCGGGCACCGGAGCGCTTGGGCTGGAAAAACCGAAAATAGATACCGACGGATATAGCGACGTCGTAAGCGCAAGAGAATTTGAAGATCAAAATATCGTTAATCAGGCTTTGGGTGGAAGCATAAACGAAATAAGCACGCATTATTCGGCTAATTATAAAACGCATATCTCGAGTATAAATAGGCCCGGCGTTTATATGTTTATGACTTCCGGTAGCGGCTTTAGAAACAGGCTTTTGCCCGGCGATAGCGGTTCGGGATTTTTCGTATACGATACGGTAGCGCAAAAATGGGTTTTAGTAGGGGTTTTATCGGCGGTCGCCGATAATAGCAATCACGTCTCAATCGTAACGATGAGAGATTTTAGCGACTATAGGAGAAATTATGAAAATTTAGTCAGCGGTTTAAACGTCTCAAACGCCCAACTCGTAAGAAATAAAGACAATATATTTAACGCCGCAAACGGTTCAAGTATTACACTAAATTCTAACCTTGATTTAGGTCACGGCGGAATAGTCGTAAATAGCGGAAATTTTACCCTTCTAAACGGTATCGGAAGCAATAAAATAACTAGACTTGCGGGCTTTGACGTAGCTGGCGGCGCAAGTTTGAGCTTAAACGTAGTGGCCGATACTAGCGTACATAAAGTCGGCAAAGGAAGCTTAATCGTAAATTCTAGCGGTAATAAAACATTAAGATTAGGCGACGGTATAGTGGATCTAAGAGCCGTAAATGCTTTTGAAAAAATTTATTTAACGAGCGGCAGAGGCTTATTAAGACTCGGCGTAGACGATAGTTTAAACGATAAAATTTTCTTTGGAAACGGCGGAGGAAAGCTTGATTTAAACGGATTTGATCAAACTTTTAGTAACGTTTCGGCTAATTCAAACGCTGCTAAAATCACGAATTTATCCGCTCAAAAAGCAACGCTTAAAATAAACGGCGAAAGCGGTAAAGATACGATATTTCATGCGAACGTAGATAAAAATATAGACGTAAAACACGATGGGCAAGGACGAGAGCTCGTATTTGACGGCGGTTTTGATATAGACGGAAGTTTGAGCCTAAATAACGCCAAGGTTACGCTTCAAGGACATCCGACTGCTCATGCTACGGCAGATGCTAGCGTCTTAACGCAGGCGGTAAAGGATAAAATAGCCGCTGCCGGTTTAAGCGAACCTTCGTATATGGATTTGACTCGCCCCTCTACGCTATCGCAGCCTGATTGGGAGAAGCGAAAATTTAATGCGAAAGAGGGCATAAAAATAAATTCTTCAGAACTTACGATAGGCAAGGAAGCTGACGTAAATGGCGAAATAAAGGCTGCAAATTCGGTTATAAATTTAAGCGGCGAATTAACTCACTATATCGATAAATTCGACGGCTCAAATACTTATGACGACGGCTTAAAATACCGCCAAAACGTAGAAAAAGGAAATTTGCTAGTTAAAGACGTTAGCTTTAAAAATAGAATCGTCATGGATAGCGACAGCATGCTAAGAGTCGGCGGCACGAAGACTAAACTAAAAGAGCTCGTAATAAACGGCAAAAATACGGCTCCTGCTCGCAGCATAGTGGCTGGAAGCGGTAAATTAGAAATAGAAAATCTAGACGTTAGCGGAGCAAACAAACTAACCTTTGACCCCGATACGACCGTAGCGAAAAATTTAAATATAAAAAATTTTAGTAATGCAAACGAGCCTATTTTGGATTTTAAAAAGGTTTTGACGCTTGGCGCGGGGATGAAATTTAATATCGATTTTGCGGCGGCTTTGAAAGGCGAGATGACTGCTGAAAAAACATATACACTCATAAGCGCAGAAAGTATCGTAAACAAAGGCGCGATATTTAATACCGAGCAAAAAATCAACGGTCTTTTTACGACTTACGCCATAAAAGACGGCAAAATTACGATGAGATTAAGCGATAAAAAAGCCGAGAATCCGTCTGCGACGCCGGGATCTGAGCAGGAGCTAAGGTTGACCGGATTTAGCGAACGCCAAAATAAAATTTTAAATATGTTTAAAAATAGACCGGAGTATGAAAGCGCTCTCCAAAGCGGCGATACCGAGACTTTAAGACAAATGGCGTTAAAGGCAGAATCCGATATAAAGGAAATTTCTGGTTCGTCTTTAAAAGTTAGCGTCAAAGCCTTACAAAACGGTAATGAGTTAATAAACTCGAGATTATCTCAAATTACTCAGTTAAGGGCAAAGGCCGATATTTCGCAGTTTAGGCTAGCGGGGCTTGAGAGCGATTTTAAGCCGACCGCCGCAATAGCCTACGAAGCGGCCGAGGCTAGCAGGCTAAGAAATAATTTCTGGGCAAACATAAACGGAGCGTATTTTAAAGATAAAGATAGCGGCGGTGATTTAAAATTTTACGGCACGTATATAGGCTACGACAGGAGCTATGACGAGTTTATTTTAGGCGTGAATGCGGGCATGAGCAAGGCTAAATTTAACTCTGGCGCCATGAGCGACGATGCAAAAATTTATAGCTTTGGAGCGTATGGACTTTTTGAGCGAGATGCTCATGAGATACAGAGCAATCTAAATTTAGCCTTCGTAAATTCTAAGCGCAGCTTAAACGATTCGCAAAAGGCTAGCGTAAGAAGCACGGGTATCCTTTCGAGCAACTACTATAAATATAAAATTTCACTCGGTTCAAACGGCGAATACGCTCAGGCTATCAAGCCCGTACTTGCGCTAGAATTTGGCGCAAACGGCGTAAAGGGCTTTAAAAACAACAGATACGATCAAAAAGATATAAACGACTTTAACGTAGCTTTAGGAGTCGGCGTCGAGTATGTGTTAAATAGCGATAAAAATGCATTTGCGGCACAATTTTTAGTAAAACAAAATATCTATAACTCTGACGATAAATCTTACGTTTCGCTAAATAACTCAAACGAATACGTCGACTACAAGCTCGACAATAACAAACTGGTCTATAAGCTAAATTTGATCGCGGATACGAAAATTAGCGAAAATTTCGCGCTTTCTTATCAACTTAGTGGAATGTTAGATAACGACAAAAGCTACGGCGTAAGCGGCGGCATAAAGCTGGAATATAAATTTTAAGATATTAGATCAAGGTGAATAAAAGTTCACTTTGATTCTTAAATCAAAAGCAAAATAGTCTCAAAATTTAGATTTTAGAAGATTAAAGATTATAAATAAAATAGAAAGTGGTGGGTTCACCAGGACTCGAACCTGGGACCATCCGGTTATGAGCCGGATGCTCTAACCAACTGAGCTATGAACCCACAGTTGAAAGAAAACCGTATTATACAAGAAAAAGCTTATCTAAATATAAAAATAATTCTTTTTTCCTAGCATATAAAACTAAGAAATTTTTAAAGTAAAAGCCCTAAAAATAGGGCTTATAATCATTTATAATTTTTAATTGCGGTATCTAAAATTTCTTTTGCAGCATTTGCATCTTTAAATTCTTTCACTTTTACCCATTTGTTTGGCTCGAGAATTTTATAAGTTTCAAAGAAATTTTTGATCTTATTTAGTGTTGCAACTGGCAGATCCTGGTAGCTTTTTATCGCATCATATCTTGGATCGATCTTTGTAACCGGTACAGCCAAAAGCTTTTCGTCCATGCCAGCCTCATCTTCCATTACTAAAACGCCTATCAAGCGGCAAGGGATGACACTGCCAGCTTGGAGCGGATACTCATTTAGTACCAAAATATCAGCTGGATCGCCATCAGCCGCAAGTGTGTTTGGCACAAAGCCGTAGTTTGCTGGGTAAAACATA